>WJIL01000087.1 GCA_014730275.1 Candidatus Lokiarchaeota archaeon
AACATGCAGGTTGGAAAACAGGGCAAAGCTCAGGTCGTGCAAGGGTGTCCCTGTTTCCGTCCACTGCACCATGAATACACAGATGACGAACGAAGAATCCTATGTGTCAACGATGAAGATGTTCGCGAAATGAAGCTCTCAGCTTTTCCTAGCTGGAAACATGCGATGCTAGAAAAGAATGAGGAACGGGAACGGTTTCGAGCTGTTAATCGTAGGCTGTGCTATGCCACCGTTTACTTGGATTACAGCCACGGATGTGTCTATTGTGTGTCACAGGGTTGGCCATTGCGAATTCACGAACGAGAGGTATCACCTGAGGATGTTAGAGATACGGCAGGAGCTATGCTGGGAAACATGACACGAATATGGCTGGAGCCGGGACCTCCTCCTGATTTGGCGTTGATAAGAAGACGCATACTGGATGCAGAGGAATACAAACCCGAATGGAAGTACTATCGGCTGATGCAGTATTTGCCCGAGCTGCTGGGCCTTGATGGTATCGGCCTCATCGATAGACCACCCAATGTGGTGTTCGAGAAGATACTGGAAGAAGGATCGAAGGCTGCACTTCGTCACATCATAATCGAGAACTGGAAGAAGCAAATCAAGCAAGGTGGTACGACTATCGGCTTCGATGTCGAGAAGATGAAGGAGCATTCCTTTTTTGTGCGATACATCGATAGGATTCTTGAACTCCGCCAACGCGAAATGGAACATGTGGTCATCCACACGAACCTATTGGATTCTGAAACTGGAGTAAGCAGAGTGGACCTGCGGCCTCTGTGGCTCACGGCTTACGGATTTCAGATTCTGAGGGTGCTGAAGCTGGGAACTCAGTGCTCGTTGCGGGAATTCTCTCGTGTGCGGCAGGCCCTGGATGAAGCCGGGCTCGAAATCGAGATAAACAACGAAAATATACAGGTCGGACGCATACCGGATACTGATGACGTGCCTTTCAACATATCGCAAGGTCTAGGTACTTACATCTGGAGGAATGCAGAATATGCCCGAATAGACGCATAGCGACACTTCCTTGGGTTTTCTTGAGGAAGTGGGTTGATGCTTATTCTCATGTTGCTCCTCGTCTTCGAATAACTATGGTCACAACTATAACCAGAACTGCGATTAGCGAAGCTCCCAGGAAAATCAGGAGAATATTCTCATTATCCTGTGGCTCTGTGGTCGGAGTGGTTTCTGGTGTTGTAGTGGTCGAAGTGGTGCTAGTGATTGTCGTAATGGTAGTTGTTTGGGGATTCACGATTACTGCAAATGCCGTTGACTGTGTATTGCCATAGATGTCAGTAACACTAAGAAGAAGCCCGTACTGACCTGATGGGAGTGGAGTGGCATTCACCAAAACACCATCATTCACTTCAAAGTGTATAGTGTCATTTACGCACCATTCGTCCAATTCAGACAAATCTATCGCATGGAATTGGTATATCAGGTTCTCCCCATATTCTAGAACAAGTTGGGATGGTTTTTCTAGAAACTCGGGTGGTGTCGTGTCAACGACAAAAAGCGTGAACCAGCCTGTTGCTACATTTCCTGCTGTATCGTTAACAGATATGCAGATGGAATAGACACCAACAAGGAGGTTTGATGAGTTTTCAACTGTTCCAGTGCTGTCCACAGTGAAATAACTGGAGTCTCTAACCCACCAGGAATCAATACCGGATAGATCTGACGCATTGATATCGTATCTGAAGCTTGTTCCACACTCAATATACTCATCTTCAAGTTCATGAGTCCAAGTAGGGGGCGTTGTATCTTCGCTGAGCACAGTAACGGAGATAACGACTTAGAGTTGATTATCGTAGGTATCACATACACTGAGATTTAGCGAATACGTTCCAGGACTCAGAGGAGTAATATTGCGTAGATGCCCCTCGCTAGTAATGGCAAATCGATCAGTATCATTTACGGTCCACCCGAAAATGCCAGATAAATCGGAAGCATAGAGTTTGTAGTCAAGTTCCTCACCCAGCTGTATAATTTGATTCTCAGGTGGCATGACCCACTCGGGTGATTTGGTATCTTGAATCGTCAAGATGAAATCATCATGCAACCAATTACCATAGATGTCACTCACTGAAACGCTAATAGGGTAGTCATCTACAGGCATCTGAAGGTTCGTTGTGATGACCCCACTAGGACCAATCGAGAACGCAGTTGTGACATTCAGCTTCCATTCATATATCCCGCTTTCATCCGTGGCGTTCAAATCATATTGAAACTCATCTCCAGCTTCAAGCACTTGATCAGTAGGTTCCTGAATCCACGTAGGTCCCTTTGTATCCTGTACAACCACGGTGAATTCCCCCGCCAAAATCCCACCTACCGAATCATTGCCCCATACCGATACATGGTAGGTCCCGACAGACAAAACGCTAGCGTTTTTCACGGTGCCTGTTGAGTTGACATCGAAATGAGTTGTGTCGTTCAATGACCATGAAATGATGCCTGCACTGGAATTCGCTTTCAAATCGTAGCGGAGAGAGTCAAGATATTCAACTTCCATATCAGGTGGCGTCTCAATCCACTCCAATACTGGTAGTCTAAGCATCCACACAGCACTTGATCCGGGGCCGTAACTGGTTGTACGTCCTGAGAGGAGGAAACCGTCTCCTCCTATAATTTGAATGTCACTTCCTGATTCACCTCCCGGGCCGCCATAGATTTGATTGTATGAAAGACTCCCGTCCTCGTCTAGTCGGGCAAACCACATATTCCCATCAGTGCTTCCTAGTATGACACAATCCGCGCTACTGATTGGAGTTACAGACTCACCCGCATCAAGATCGCCAACATCGTAATTACGTGTCCAGAGATGGTTTCCGTTTTCATCGATACGAACTACAAGCACATCAGAAGTGTCATCAGAAAGGCTTCGAGTTCTTCCTATAAGAACATAATCTCCATCATTAGTTGTGCATACTGATTGCCCATCATCAGAACCTAGTCCCCCGTAGTAGTGTTCCCATTGCAGCCGCCAATATTCGTCAAACTTGGCTATGAATGCACTCGTTTCCGACATCTCATGCATCTTCTGACCCACAATCGCAAACCCACCATCATCAGTCTCAACAGCTGATTCGACGGTGATGTCTGCACCGAGTCTTTCGTACTTGGTTGACCAGATGTGTTCACCTAGTGAATCAATACGCAAAAGGTAAAGAACTCGTCCTATGCCTGAATATGCTTCGCCAATCACTGTAAATTCGCCGCTATCATGCTGGTAAATTGTACGGCCAAAGCCTCTGGCGTACGTCTTGTTCCAAAGCTCATGACCATCCAGGTCCGTACGTACGACCCATACATATTGGTCTCCATAATCAGTGGCATTGTTTCCAACGATTATGAAACCATCAGAAAGCTCCAGTAGATCATATCCTCTATCATCCTCTATTCCACCAAAAGTGCGGTTCCACAATAGTGTGCCATTTGATGCTACACGCCCTAGCCACATATCCCACAACCCTGCACCATAGCTGTAAGTATTGCCAACGAAAGCATATCCTCCGCTGCTCACCTCAATGACAGAATAGACGTTGTCCCCTTCATCTCCGCCATACGTGTGGTTCCAGATTGGGGCAATCTCAGTCTGCAGTGATTTTTCCTCAGATAAGATCATTTCTTTTTTCCCTGCAATCATCTCCATTCTAGTCGACTGGTAGTTGCAGTTCGTTTCAATCGGGAAAATTCCTATCACAATGAAAACCAGCACTGCTAGTAGAACACAAAATTGGATATCTCTTCTCAAGTTACTTCCACCTCCATGCCTGCAGAGCATTGGTTGTGTCATTAGGCAGGCATATTCGCTGTTGACAGTTGATTCCCCCCAATAATCATTGGATTTAATAGAGCGTTTAAGTTATCGGTGATTCTGTATATAAACCCTGCTTCGAAAAGCGGTGGACAAGCCCCGTTCCACATCTTGCCTTCGGAGTTGGCAGATTTCAATTAGAGCTTCTTCGAGCCTTCTCGCAGGACGAGCTTGGTCATTTGATTCTCGTTCTTCTCAATGTAGTCTCTCACAAGGCCTGAGTTTCGCTTGCTGAGTTCTCGCAGCACCCATCCTGCAGCCTTCCCCACAAAGAACTCCTGGTCATCGATATGCGGTTCTACAGCTTCGAGTATTCGTGTGTCGAATTCAGGCATGTAGTTGGACTTGAGACAGAGATACAGATACGGGAGCACCGAACAGCGGCGACGCCAGAAGTTGTCTGAATCTCGCCACTTTTTCAGGGTTTCTTCAACAGAAGAGTCTCGATGAAGAAGAGTGCCGATGCAGGGCTGGCACAGAGGGTCGCTGAGACCCCAGGTATCCAGGTCATCGATCCACTCATCAACGATGCTAAGGGCGTTCTGGATGGGCCCTTTCTTAGCATAGACCTTCATCATGTCTATCCCAGCCAGCCTTGTCTCGAAAGTCTCGATAGCCCACATCTCTTCCATAAGCAGAGGTAGCTCGTCAGGTTTCAGTGATTTGATATTGCTCTTGACAATGCGGTGGATATCAGGTAGTTCGACACCGATGAAGGCAAGGTTGGAGGTCTTCATGTATCCTGAGATTTTCTCCTTTCTCTCAGCATACCCAGCGGTCTCAAGTTCCTCATGAATCTTGTTCACTATTGAAGAATAGTTCATGGTTGCTCCCTTTTGTAAAGACATGCTGACTATTTATCCTTCTCTGGAAATAGCCTAAGAGTCGAGAGATGAAGACGCTGTGGCTGTCTGGTTCCTCACTTGGCTGAATTGTGGTTTATCCATTTTTAATCTCATACAATGACTACATGAATCTCTATCCTTGGCGGCCCATCAGCAATTGGATGTTATATACACATACCAACCGAAGGTTCCAGGAGTAGGGTCAGAGCAGACATACCCGTAACCGTAGGCATGGTCATTGATTGGATCATCCAACTGAGGGTTGCCCGGGTCCGGAGATTTCGATGCATAGAATACCGCAGCTTTTTTGTCACTCCCTTCTGTTTCTAGGCACGCCCTAAACCACGCCTGCACTATCGTCCGCGCCGGTAGAACCGCAGGCAACCCGGTCAAGTAGAGTCCAAATCGCTCTCCTCTCGTTCGGACATTTCGTGAGCTCGTTGCAAACGAACAGATTTGATGAACACCTTGGATGGTTTGTGCCCATCTTTCAAAGACATTCACTCCATCCTTGTTTTCCCACTTAAGAGGACTGCAAGCATCGAATACAATTGTCTCCAAATCACCATCGCCCAGCCGCATATGGTTTGGACTCAACCAACCATCATCGTGCTGTGATGTGAAGCAAACCCCACCTGCTCCCCCATGGTCCTGATAATATACGATATCAACCGCATCAATCCATTCGGAATCAGTTCCACTATGGGATGCATCCTTGAAGTCTTCTTCCCACGCAGACCATTCGCCCCAGTTGAATTCCTTGCTATATCCTCCAGCGGCGCCCATCCAATTGTAGAAGCCTTCGATGTTCCTCTCAGTATTCCAGAGCGGTGAATCAAGATCGGACATGCCTACCCATTCTATTCCGACCTCCTTCTTGCCATCATCGTATGCACCTATAGGACCGCTTGGAACGATTGTTCTCACACTGGATGATTCGCTTCCAGCATTTGAAACTGGGAAAAGAAGGAATGCTGACAGAACCATGAATGCAAGCAGAAGCAGAAGACCACTTTTCTTCCTGCGATACAACAGCAGCGACCCACCGACCAGAGTGATTGATGCAATAATAACCAGAGTGACGGTTATGTCGGGAGCGAAATCAACAGTCTCAATGTAGACCGCGATACAAGCACTGCAGCCCCTGTCTTCTGCGTCTCTCACTCTGACTGAGATTGCATGCGGTATTGGAGCGTCTTTCTTCAATAGCTCTGAAAGGTGCAGCCACGTAAAGGACTTGGATGTACTTAGGTCTCCATCGAAGTCTGATCTCCATTGATATGTGTATGGCGGTGTTCCGAACTGCACATCACAGTCAAATGTGATCGATGTCCCAGGCATGACGGAGAGCTGATGTGATGGTTCTGTAATTTCGACCTGGGGATCTAACAGGGTAGCATCGAACTGCAGCACTTTGTGAGGTATTCCCTCCTCACCCTCATCTTCCATTATTTCAATTTCCCAGACCGGTAAGAGCAGAGTCTTTTCCGAATCATCATCTGCTGTATATACCAGTTGGTGGTCCACCACATCATCTGAGCTAATGCCGTATACCTCCAGTATGGATTCGTATTCTATGAGATTGGCTGTTGTATAGGGCTCAGATTTGGGCTCTCTCCATTTCCAGTTGAATCCCAGTGTGTCTCCACCTTCGCCGATGATGACGGATATCTGTGCTGTTTCACCAGCGATAGGGTAATCATCGATTTCAAACTCGTAGTTCACGTGGTACTGGAGCACCTTCGATAGCGTTCTTTGAGAATCGGGGTTGTAGAAAGTAGCATTCGTAGATCCGATATTTGCAAAGATTGCACTCTCTGGGAGTAAACCCTTTTCATTTAGCCAGGCGTCTGCAGTACGACGACAACTTTCGGGTATCGGTACCTCAATTCCTAGCGCGACATTCCAAAGCTTGTCATAATCTGCGTACCACATCGAACCGTCGCGTCGGTCCATTTCGAATGTCTGATTCAGGTAGGTTACAACAAACCGCTCTTCTGCTTCGTCGACGGATATTTCCGGAATGGGGGTAAGTGAACGTGCTAATTGCTCGGTTCTGGACTCATTCACCTCTGGAGTCACCAACTCGTAGATTGGCATCTCGGTCTGAGATATCACATATTTTGAGTGGTCCACACCCTTGACGGTGATTGTTGGCACAGCTCTTTCATCTGTGACTGAAGCGAATAACAGAATCAGCATCATAAACAGGAGAATATTTCGGTTCATCAGGTCGTCATCCCTCTCGGCAGGAACGCAAACCATGCCCTATTGTAGCGGACATGGTCCCATAGATAGTAGCCTCGAGGCCTAAAAACCTGACGAGCTTCGATAAGCGGGTACAGATGCTGGGACTAAGACTGTTCTGATGCACTGACTGTAAGCTAATAGCTGGTATTTCATCCTTAAATCAAATACAATTGAATTCAGTTTCCGGAAAGATAATGCCATGAACAAAGCGAGTTACTACAAATGGTTGTTCACTATGATGGGGATATTCAACTCGATGATGGCGGTCTCGTTTCTTGTTGGTAGTATTGCTATTCCAGACATTTTCAGTTTCTTTGGAAGATAAGCTTCGTACAGAAAAGGGACAAGCCATCTCTTAGAGCATGATTCCCAATGCATCCAACTCTTGCCATCAATCAAATTTCGATGTTTTTTCCTTCTTGAACGTAGATCAAACCAGTATTTGAATAAATCTGACTGAATTATGCATCTCTACAGGCTCATTGTTTATCTATTCGTGAATATGATAGCGCGCCAGTGCCAATGAGAGGAAGTTACCGCATATCTGGTCGGGTCAGTGGTTGTCTCGAAAAAGAGCCAACATTCACTGCTGGAAGATAACATTCGCCGGGTTCGATGTTATTGTGAAACTAAGGGTAATACTTAAAGTTCCTAAGTTAAATGTTCAAGAGACCGAAAAGATAGGGGCAGGGTGGGAATTCTGAACAAAGGTGCATCATCGTGTTGGATATTGTTCGCAGTTTCTATCACGGTTGGGGCACTATGGGGCGGATGGGTTGGCGGAGTATTCCTTGGCGCGATATATTTTGTTATAGTATTTTGTATATTTGGATTTAAAGGGAGATTTTCTATGAAACTAGAATACGAAGTTGAAGGTGGTGAGAAGAAGAGAAAGTCATTGGCTCCTGCAAACGAAGTCAAACATGTAGTCGTGGCCAATTGGGGGCCTGTTCCTCGTGATGGCAGCTGGCTAACTATTGGGTGGAACAAGCGGCTTTCCGACTTCGCAGAAAATTACGACACGGTCATATCTGAAGAATCTAAACTAATCACCGCGGTAAATCTTTCCTCTCTTTCTTCCTGTAGGAAGATTGAGGAGTTGATTATCGTAGGCAACGATTTGAAGGAAATTGATCTTTCACCTCTTTCCAACTTCACCCACCTAAAATTGCTCGATCTTAGATTCAATAATCTGGAAGAAGTGGATCTCACGCCTCTTGCTGCATGCCGTGAGCTAAGTGAAATCAACCTTTCACATAACCAGCTTCGAGAAGTAGACCTCTCATCTCTTTCAAGATGTAAAGATTTGGAAATTCTAAACTTGTCGCATAATGAGCTGAAGGAACTTGATTTGACAGCCATCTCGGCTTGTCCCAAATTGACGGAGCTACATCTAGACCGAAATCAAATAGAACGCCTTGATCTTTCGAGTCTTGCCTTTTGTCCCGTAATTGGAAGGGTTGATTTAGACAAGAACAAGATCAGTCATCTATCGCTTTACCCTCTCATCGAATGCAACGAGCTATGGAACCCCGAAAACATGGACCCGGGACATCTACGTTATCCTTTCACAATAAAAGACAATCCAATCAAAGAAATAGATGTTAGTCCATTGCTATTGAGAGGAGACCATATTCTACGTAGCTCTTCTTCACTTAAGAGACGTACTTTGAAAATCTTCGCCCCTTTTTATTACAGGCTCATGAGAAAAAGTAGCCGTTGTCGAGTTACTGATTTTTCGGTGTCAATCTCAGATATCCCTTGGAATGAATTGCAGAAGCTGTTGAGGATAAACCTCGATATACTGAATCAAAATGAGAGATCGCAATTCATAGATCTACTTCTAAGAGAGATGGGATTCAAAAGTCATTCTTGGGAGAACTCTGACATTGACAATCATCTCCTATCGCTTCCCTCAGATCTTGAATATCAAGAGGTAATAGATGAAATATCCATATTTCTCGAACAGAATCATCTGCCGGAGAAACAATCCAAGAGTGCGAGTTCCATTTACCCGTTTTTCGAATACACCTTTGAGGATATCAAAAGCGGTAATTATCCATGTTCATCTTCCGCACCCATTCCTGATATTCCTAAGCTAAGTGAGCTCACCTTTGTGGTTGACAATGGCATTCGTGCGTACGAGAACCTATCCCCCCACTGGATACGCAATTGTTACGATAAATACACTGTTCCGGCTGACGAAGTCCCCTTGGAGGAAATGATAGAGGAGCTTGGAGAATCAGGTGATCCTGAGGCGCCTCTCATC
>WJIL01000088.1 GCA_014730275.1 Candidatus Lokiarchaeota archaeon
TCCGTTCGATTTGAATATGGTCATCAACGTCTGGTAGTGATATAAGTGCAGATACCTTCGAGTTTTCTCGGGAGCCCTTTACATGAGAACCATATGAAGCTAAAGTGATACCTCCAGTTCCTTCGCCTCGCAGCCGACTTATTTTGCCTGTCAGAAGAAAATCAATTGCATCCACAACCGCACTTTTTCCACTTGCATTTGGTCCAAATATTACTGTATTCTGGCCCTCTGGAGAAATGCTAAGGGTCCTTATGCCACGAACGTCAGAAATCTCAAGTTCATGAATCCTCACTATGTTCCTCCTCCGACTCTTCAATAGCATGTAGAATCGCTTCCTTACTGCTAGGACCTCCTTGTTGTAATAATCCGGATATGAAATCTACTAATTCTTCTCCAAATCGATTATCATCCGTAAGCAAGTTGACGAATTTCCTCAGTACCCGCTCAACCAATATTCCATGCATATCCGTAGATGAATTATTCAAAATCCAACTCCTCCCAAATTATCTTTTCCCGTGGTTTTGATGATTTGACAAGTGTCATGACTAGAAATTTACAATTAATGAAGTTTGCTGCTAGAAATATTCATTTCTTGACTTGGAAATGCCATGATTCGTGAATCTACCGAGTATAATTTATCGAATCTGGCAATTAACCCATTGATTCTATCTTGCGGGCTGGATTGCCTTCGGTCCCTCATTGTATGGATTATTCACATACGTCGAGACTTCGTAGCGTTCCATGTCGCTGTCAGAATACGCATCAAGCATAGCAAGCAACTCCGACTCGTCTGTGTCTGGATTCAACCAACTTTCTTCTTCCTCAGGTGAGAGAATCACCGGCATCCTGTTATGCACCCGTGCCACCGTCTTGTTCGGTGTGGTTGTGGCGAAGGTCACGCTGTACACGGTACGCTCTCCATCTTCCGAGTTCCATGTCTCATAGATGCCAGGAAAGGCGAACAAATCCCTGCTCTTCAGGTGGAAGTAGAACGGCGTCTTTGATCCTGCTGGACCTTTCCACTCGTAGAAGCCGCTGGCCGGGACAAGGCACCGATGCTCTTTGAATGCACGTGCAAACATATGCTTCTCGGCTATGGTCTCAGCGCGGACGTTGATGGGAGTGTACTTGGTTTCATCCGGGTCGTCTGCCCAGAACGGGATGAGCCCCCAGCGCATGGACTTCATGACCCGTGTGCCATCGTCCTCTCGAATGATGACTCCAATCTCCTGTTCAGGGATCGATGTTGTACAGTTTGTCGGGAACGTGCTCGAATCTGTCGATGTTGAAGCGTTCACACAAGGTCTCCTGATGGGTTAGCAGTAAGAAGCGGCCGCACATAGTGTGTAGTTGCAGAGAATCGACAAAAGGATTGAGATTGAGCTACTTGTCAGTCTTCCAGAGTTGGAATCCAAATAGATAATATATTCTGCATATGGATTCTTGGTGGTATCTTCTCCTGCTACCGTAACCATCAGTAGTATTCATCATCCTGATGCCAGAACTCCCACTCCGCTTGAGCCTCCATCTCCTGCATCTGTGCTTCGAACAGATCCATCCGTCTGTACAGCTCTTGTAGCCGTTGCCGCATTTCGCAATCATCCGGATACATCTGGCAGTACTCAACCACATACCTCTCGGCATCATAGATCAAACCCGTATCATGCCACCAGAGCGCGTTTGCTCGCATCACACCTTGGTGGTGAGGGTCTATCATCATTGCTCTATTCAGTGCTTCGTCGGCGAGCCAGTCCTGTCCTCGACTCATCTCAATGCCGTAGAGTGTGAACCAGAGCTCAACGTTCTTCTCGTGGACATTGACAGCCGAGTATCCTGCATCAAGGGCTTCAAAGGGTCTGTCCGCAGCAAACAGTATCTCAACGAGGGTGAGCCACGTATTGGCACTTATCTCTTCCTTCGAGAACGCATCACGAAGAGTAGTGGCTTGTCGGTCTGATAACCCGGCCTGCTGTATATATGAATCAAGGAGCTTTCGTGCTGTTTCAATGTCTTCCTGTAACAGATGCAGCGTTAGGAGTACGCAGGTAGTTGCTGAATCATCCGGGTTAAGCTTGTGTGCGGTATGCAAGTATTCTCCCGCTTCTTCGAACTTGTCTAGTTGTTTCAAGGTCAACCCCAATGTCCGATGAGCCAAGAGAAATGTGTCATCTAGTTCAATTGATTTCTCCAGAGGGTCCACAGCCTCAACGTATTGTCGCACGCTGTATCGATGCAGACCCAAATCGGCATACACAGTTGGATTGTTCGGTGCGAGCTTGATAGTTTTGTCATAGAGGTCCTCCGTTACGATTGGTCTGTCGCTGTAGTTTCGATACAGATTGGCAAGCATGTGCCATGTTGACGCATCTTTCTTACGAGATTCAGCCATTTCCCAGAGGACATCTGCCGCGGCTTGGATCTCCCCCTGTTCCAAGAGCCTCTTTGCTTCAGCGCGAACCTGTTCGGGTGTATTCTCTTCAGTTTGCATCATCATGCCTCCGAACCCACGGTATCCCGTATGGCCTGCTGAACCATGTAGGTGATGTTGGCTTCCGAACTGTCGAACTCCTCCGGATTGATGCTGCGGGCCCGTTCGAAAGCAGCCATTGATTCTTCGTCTCTTCCAAGTTCCGAGAGGGTCATACCGAGGTTGAACCATGCATCGAAGTCGTACCCCTCTTGCCCGGTGGCCCTCCGGAAGTGTTTCAGTGATGCTTCCTTGTGGCCGGTGCATTTGAGACAGCATCCTAGTCCCACACTCACGAAGGGGTCATCCGGTCTCATCTCGTTGAGTCTGCGGAACACCTTCAGTCCTTCAATCCAGTCCTCCTGAAACAGCAGAACTTGGCCCAGCGCCAGCCATATGATCCATTCATGGGGATTGTCTTTTGCCACCCGTGTGAGTTCCCATTGTGCCTGGTCGAGCCTCCCGGTCTGGGTAAGAGCAAAGGCGTATCGATCCCACATGAATGTGGCATCCGGATTCATGTCAAGGTAAGTCCTGATGATATCGACCGCATTGTAGAACCAGCCGATATGGGTTAGCACCAGTCCTGCCATCCAGAATACATACGGGGTTTCGTATCGGGTGCAGAGAATCCCTGTGTACATGGAAAGGGAAAGATGTGGGTCTTCTGACCACGCAAAGGCATCGGCCTTCATGAGATTGAAGAAGATATCATGCACACCTGTCCGGGCTGCACGGTTCAGGGTCCTCCCGATCGCCTCAGTATTCTTCTGGAACCAGTAGACGATGAACAGCA
>WJIL01000089.1 GCA_014730275.1 Candidatus Lokiarchaeota archaeon
CATATCATAACAGCTACATTATTGCAGACTTCACGGAAGCTTGGATTCTCGAAACTTCGGGCCGACAGTGGGTAGCAAAACAAGTCGAAGGGTTTCAAGCCATTTCAAATGGTTATACGATAACCAACGACTGGGATAGAGCTTCGGAAGACGTGATTGATCATGCTATTGAGAGGGGATGGTTTGATGAGGAAGAAGAGTTCTCTTTTGCGGGTGTCTATGAAAACGAAGCCATGAGGTATATCACTCGTTGTGATGATAGACTCTCAGAATCAACAACACTATTGCAGGATGAGTTCGGCAAGATAGAGTTCTCCACGTTGATGAAGCTTCTCAGAAATCATCCTGATGATTGGAGACCGTGGAATCAACCTAAAGCAGCCATATGTCAGCATGCTTGCCATGAGAATTCCTATGTAACGGCGGGCAGTCAAATATCTGAGCTGGGTGATGATCATCTTCACTGGTTTACTGGTTCGTCTAATCCTTGTACCAGCGTTTATTGGCCATTTACCTTTGATTCTCCGTATGTATACGATGGTTTCGATATGGCTTCTGAGAAATACTCCGAAGAATCATATTGGTGGATTAGAGAGAAGCAAAATCGTGCAATATCAAAAAGCTTCGACGTAGCTATGACAGAGGCGCAATATACTGTAGCAAAGCATCAAGATATTGTCTATAGACTGGCTAGCAGGAGAATAGAGCAGGATGTCGTTGAAAGAACAATCATCGAATACATGAGAGAGCTACAAGGCAGCATTGAGAGCGCTGCTGTTGATACTGGTATTCCGACGGAGTTCAAAAATTACTGGAATAAGAGGAATGCTGAAGCTGGTATGAAAGTACCCTGAATACTCACTCTTTCGTAGATTCTGCGATTTCTTGCAAGGTCTTTCCGGTTAATGCTGATTCTGGCTCCTCCTCCAAAACATTCCGGTCTGGTTCTGCTTTTTCATCCCTCATCTTGATTAGAAGCCATCTTGCATTCTTTCCGCTTCCAGTTCGAATCAAAACATAACCACCTTCTAGTTTCTTGCCTTCCAGCCATACCTCCACTTTCCCATCATCTAGACTTTCAGCCATATTCTTGCGGTCTTCTCTCTCTTCTTTCTCAGCGCGTAGATTACGATACGTCCCATAATCCCATACCATTACAGTGCCCGCACCATATTCGCCCTCAGGAATGACGCCTTCAAAATCAGCATACTCTAATGCATGATCCTCAGTAGGCACGGCTAAACGTCTGGTCGATGGATTGGTTGAGGGTCCTTTCGGAACAGCCCATGATTTCAAGATACCTTCCACTTCCAGTCTGAAATCGTAATGGAGATTACTAGCATCATGTTTCTGAATCACGAATATTGGCTCCTCCGATGGACTCCTTTCACCCCCTTCAGGTTCAGGGGTTTTAGAAAAATCTCGTTTCTTGCGATATTCCGTAAGCGGGTCTTCTTCCATACTCCTCTTCTCCCTTTACAAAGCTCGGAGCTTCATTCTTCAGTCATTGCAATAAATTCTTCCTCATCGATAACAGGGACCCCTAACTCTTTGGCCTTGTCTAGTTTCGAGCCAGCACCGGGGCCAGCTACAACATAGTCAGTAACACCGCTGACGCTTGATGTTGCCCGCCCACCCAAACGGGTAACCAGTTCTTTGGCCTCAGTCCGAGTGAAATTGTCCAGGGCTCCCGTGAATACAAAAGTAAGCCCTTCAAGTGGCTGTTCTTCTTCTCCATAGAGAGGATTCTCAAGTGTTAGGCCGCTCTCACGAACTTTTTCTATGGCTTCTCTGTTCTCTGGCTCGTTGAAGAAGGTGGTAACACTATCAGCAACTTCAGGACCGATTCCCTCTATCGATAGCAAATCATCCGCACCTGCCTCCATCAAATCGTCTAATGTGTGATAGTTCTGCGCCAGAAGCTGTGAAACATGAACACCAACAAGAGGGATTCCCAGTGCGTGGATGAATCTGTGCAGAGGCTGCTCCTTGCTTTCTTTGATTTCACTAAGGAGATTCGAGGCAGATTTCTCTCCAAATCGCTCCAATTGTGTCAAGTCGTCTAACGTCAGGGAGTATAGCGACTGAAAACCGTCTACGATTCCAGCCTTGATAAACTGCTCAGCTCGCTTTTCCCCTAGGCCTTCAATATCCATTGCTTCACGAGATGCGAAGTGCGTTAGCCGTTCTCTAACCTGAGCAGGACAGCCAATGTTTGTACATCTAGCAGTTTTCTTGTCTTCGCTCATGAAAACATCAGAACCACATACGGGACAAGAATCAGGCAAGGTGAACTTCTGCTCAGACCCGTCTCGCTCCTCGTCTATTGATTTCACCACGTACGGTATCACATCGCCGGCACGAACAACGAGAACTGTATCACCAATACGGATGTCCTTGCGCTCGATTTCGCTCATATTGTGCAGTGAAGCATGCGAAACCTCAACACCCCCGATTTCAACAGGATCTAAAATAGCCACAGGTGTTAATTTCCCGGTTCTACCGACTTGAACCTCGATATCTAGAATTTCAGTAGTCGCTCTTCTAGGTTCAAATTTGTAGGCTAATGCCCAGCGAGGGTCTCTAGTTCTTGTGCCAAGCCTCGATTGAGCTTCCAAAGAATTGACTTTGAAGACAACACCATCTATTTCAAAAGGAAGGTCATCACGCTGCTCTGCCATTTCTCTATGATATGCAAGAAGCTCATCTACACCCGTACACTTGCGTGATAAATCGAAATTGACCCTCAATCCCCATTTTGGAAGAGCTTCTAGGACATCCCATTGAGTATCAAACTCGATACCAGTAGCTTGTGCAGCAGCGTAGAAGTAAATATGTAAAGGTCTTCTAGCAGTTACATTTGGGTCAAGCTGGCGAAGGGATCCAGCAGCAGCATTTCTTGGATTTGCAAAAGGATCCTCTCCACGTTCTAGTCTTTCTTCATTCATCTCCTCAAACTCATCCAAACGCATGTAGATTTCCCCTCGGACAACAAGTCGTGAAGGAATGAAGAGACCCATGTCTCCAAGCAGCATAAGAGGGACTTCCTTGATTGTCTTGACGTTTGCTGTTACATCCTCACCTGTCTCGCCATCACCTCTAGTCGATACTACGGAGAGACTTCCCTCCTCGTAAATCAGTTCTACAGCTAGGCCGTCGTATTTTGGTTCAGCAACATATTCAACTTCTTCAAGTCCCAGTTCTTCCCGGCATGTCCGGTCAAAGTTCAGAACTTCGTCTTCTTCATATGCAGTTTTCAGACTGAGCATGGGAATCGGATGCTCTACCAATCCTAGCTCTTCACGTGGTGCTCCACCTACCTGTTGTGTCGGAGAATCAGGGGTCTGAACTGCTGGATATGTTTCCTCAAGATTTCGAAGTGTGCGCATCAGTTCATCGTACTCTCGATCCGAGATTACTGGATCATCCAAGACGTAATAGCGATAATTGTGGTAACGTATTGCTTCACGAAGCTTCTCAGCAGCCTCTCTTGCTCCTTCTTCTGTTTCTATAGCTTCGAGAGATACGTCTGGTTTTCGGTTTGAATTCACTACTCTTCCTCCAAGACTCATTATTCATTGCTGCAAAAGAGTATATCAAGGTCCCCAATATACGATAACAAACTCTTTAATTAGGAGGAACAAGGCACCGGTCACCTCTTAGTGTAATATGGAGTTGATTACGACGAGTCGCAGAGCAGTTGTAGCAATAGGCGGAAATTCGCTGATTAAGGACAAGGAACATCAATCCATTCCAGACCAATATGCCGCTGCAGCAGAGAGCTGTAAGCATATCGCGGATATGATTTCGAAAGGTTGGGATGTTGTGCTAACATCTGGAAATGGACCCCAAGTAGGTTTCATTATGCGGCGTTCAGAGCTTGCCAAACATGAGCTGCACGAGGTCCTGATGGATTACGCTGGAGCTGATACTCAGGGTGCAATAGGATATATGCTCCAAAGAGCCCTGCATAATGAGTTCAAGAGAAGAAGTATAGACAAACATGCAGCAACTATTATCACTCAAACGCTTGTTGACAAAGACGATCCAGCTTTTGAGGATCCCGCAAAACCAGTAGGCACATTCATGGACAAAGAAACCGCAGAAAAGAGAGCCAAAAAGCAAGGTTGGGAAATAGTTGAAGACGCTGGTCGCGGCTGGCGAAGAGTTGTTCCATCTCCAATCCCCATAGAAATCATACAACAGCCTGCTATTGATGCCCTCATCAAAGAGGGAATTGTTACCTACGCCGTTGGTGGAGGTGGCATCCCCGTGATTAAAAATGAAGATGGTACTCTCGAAGGTGTTGAGGCAGTCATAGACAAAGACAGAGCATCTAGTCTGCTTGCTAGTGATATGGGTGTAGATCTATTGCTAATCTCGACTGCAGTTGAGAAGGCTTATCTTAATTTTGGAACTGAGGAACAAGAGCCAATTGATGAGATGACACCCTCAGAAGCAGAGAAGTATATCAAAGAAGGTCATTTCGCTCCAGGAAGCATGCTGCCAAAGGTAGAAGCCTGTGTTGAATTCATCAAGCAAGGTGGAGATCTTGCGATAATAACCGATCCACCAAATATCACCAATGCCTTAGAAGGCAAAACAGGAACACGAATTGTTCCGGAATAGAAAAAGTGTTCATCAAAAGCAAAAAAAGCCTCAGATATGTCTCGGAACCTGATGGCATAAGAGGACAGATTAATACAGTCGTTTGTGGATGAAAAGGTGAAGTAAAATGAGAGAAGTAGTGCACACCAAAGATGCGCCGCAGGCTGTCGGACCGTATTCACAAGCTATCAAAACAGGAGAGCTCATCTTCTGTTCAGGCCAAATACCCATGGAACCCGATACAGGCGAGATTGTAACAGGCACTATAACAAATCAAACCAGACAATGCCTTAGCAACATCAAAGCTGTACTTGAAGCAGCTGGCTCATCTATGGAGAAGGTTGTGAAGGTTACCGTTTTTCTGAAGAACATGGATGATTTCGGCGAGATGAACGAGGAATATGCCAAATGGTTTGGAGATGAGCCCCCGGCCAGAGCAGCCGTCGAAGTACGAAGGCTTCCAAAGCATGTGGGTATAGAGATCGAGGCAATTGCGCTTCAGTAAATCGAAAATGTGTAAGGAGAGAATCCCTTGAGACAGCAGCTGTCCCAAATTGGAACTATACTTGTAATAGTTTCAGGTTTCATAGTTGCGTTAACTGTTATAGCTGATGCCATGCTTGGTCTTGATGTCATTGGAGACCGGATTCCCTTCATGATTATTGCTGCTCTAATTTTCATACTTGGGGGATCTGTTTGTTTCAATGCTCAACTCCAACACCGATCACTACTCATAACAGCAGGACTGGCTGTCATTGGGATTTCTCTCTATCTGATTGAGCCATTCATTATCTCTCTTTTCGCCCTCGCTTCTGGAGCTGTTCTCCTGTCAGCAGGTTTTGTTGGGAGACACAAACCACCAGACACTCCATTCAAGTTCGATTTGGCAAATGATTGGCATTTTCGTAATGCTCGCGGAGATGAACAACAGGGTAGCCTCCAAGCAGCTACCTTCGTTGAAAGCGACCTCGTTGTTTTCTTGTTGATGTGGAACAAAGCGGAAGGGGCTGTCAAGGATGCATTCAGCAAAATCAGGAAAGAGGTAATGGAACCGCGAAGTGAGGATATCACCTCAAGAACAACCGAGATTCATGGCCACGAAGCCAAATCATTCATGGGAACCAGCACCGATGGTCACTACTTCGAAGTGTTTCAGTACTTCTGCGAACGTTCAAACACTCACATACTCCTTCAGATAAGCTCTCAAGCAGGAGAGGCTCCAGTAAAGGAAGGCCACGATTTAGTCACTTGTCATGATTCATTTGAAGAAGAAACGGATAGTCAGACATAAGATGCATACCCGATAGGCCACCATAGAAATCAAACTCAGAACCACGCAATTTATTGGCGTTTATCTTGTCCGTAATATCTCTTTCTGGCAAAAAAAGCATGCTAGACTGTCTTAGAGCTGTTCCCTAAGCTATATATTTCATTACGAAATGCTTGGTCGTACATAACGTTAGGGTGCTAAAGAATGTCAAGCAGTCCAGATACAAAGAAATTAGCAGCCTTCATCGTTGTCGTAATTGTCATAGCAGGGGCTGCGTTCGGTGTTATCATGTTGATGCAACCGAGTGTAGAGCCTGGCGGTCCAGAAGTGGGAATTGCTACACCTGATGAGGCTACGAATATTACACTCAATGAAATCAAAGCAATGGAAACCGTAGAAGGCTTTGCATCATTTCAAAACTCTTACGGAAATATAAGAGGTCAAGGAAACTACAGCGGAATCAAAGTTTCCTATTTGCTTGATGAACTCGTTGGCGGTATGGAAAGCAATCAGATACTTACAGTAAACGCCACCGACGGGTATGCTGTCACATTTCCATACTCAAAAGTATACCCCAATGAGACAATTCAGGCAATCCAAGGAGATATGATTCTGGCGTACGAATACAACGGAACCGAAGTTCCTGACTGGGAAGATGGTTACAGAATTATCTTCCTTACTGAGGATGGGTATTACTCAACTGAGGACGCCAATCAAACAACCCCTGATGAATACTTCATGGGGGCTGCGGGACCAACTTGTATCAAGATGGTTGATACGCTGAAAGTTGAGACCCTAGAACCGACGGCTCTCACCGTTGTGAGGGAAGAAGGGACAACAGAATTTACCATGACTGAATTGAAAGAAATGGATACGATTACCGGCCTAGGGGGTTACAAACGATCGTCCGGCACTATGGAAGGACCACATAATTACACCGGAGTCACATTTCAAACAGTTCTGAGTGCTACGGGTCTCCTACCTGCGAACTACACAGTTGAAGCCATGGGGAGTGATGGCTTCACAACATACTACAACAAAACACAAGTTGAACTCGGATACTTCCCCGGGTACGACCCCGAAACAGGAGATGATATCGGAACAATAGCCTGTAATGTATCACTAGCATGGGCTGATGAAGGCGGAACTCTTCCTTCAGATATCGGTCCACTTCGCGCCGTCTTAATCAATGAAGATGGCAATTTCACCGATGGGCATTTCTGGAACAAAGACGTTGTCAAGCTAACTGTGATTGAAGAAGTGCCAGACTGGGAGGTTGAGCTGGATGGCGTAGATCATTTCAACATGAGCCATGATGATTACTATGCCGGCGCCTCGTGTAGTCACCATCGGACTGAGATAGAAATGAACGGTGATACATACAAAGGATTGCCACTATACGTACTCGTTGCTGCGATGGATGGCGGCGATGATACGCATTTTACATTCAATTCCAGCCTAGCACTCCAAACCCATTACAATGTCACACTCTATGATAGCGAAGGTACCAATGTAACGATATCTGTGGACCAGATTGCTGATAACACCAGTATTGTGGTTGCTGGCTGGAAGAATAACAAGCTTCTTGAAGGAGATGAGTGGCCCATTAAGCTTGTTACGCCCAATGCAACCGCAGTACTTGACGGTATCGTCAAGATTGAGATGGTTGGCTGGGAAGACTAAAACCTGTTAGGGGGATTTGGGTGGGTTTTCCCGCTCCTATCCCTCAACACACTATTTCACTACGATTGCACTCAGAACAACCCTTTTTTGTAAACGATTGACGCCTTTTCTCAAATAGTATGTGCCATGATTATAGGGAGCAAGGCAGTTAATGACCAAAAATACACCTCGAAGCCAGCGAATGGGGGATTTCTTAGAGAAAGCCGCGTCTCTCATTAACAGAGCAAAATACAGCGAGGCAGTGGATGCACTTGAAGAAACTCTGAGAATTCAACCTGACAACGCTGAAGCATGGAAAAGGCTCATCGCCTGTCAAATCGAAATGAAACAGCCACAGCAAGCAATTGATGCTCTTGATAATTTGTTGAGAATTGAACCGGGAGCGCAACGGGCATGGGCAGATAAGGGGTATCTTCATCTCCTTCTGAATCAGCAATCGGAAAGCGTAGAATCTCTAAGGAAAAGCCTAGAACTATCACCCAGAAACTGGCGGCACTGGCTACTTCTGGCTGCGGCCCACCTTCTTGAAGAAGAATGGGCAGAAGCCCTTCTAGCTCTGGAGAAGGTCCTGCGTCTCAACCCAAATCATGCAGAGGCGTGGTACAACTGCGCAGTATGTTATCTGATGTTGGGGGACGAAGAGGCTGCTGCGATAGCACTTGACTATGCTACATCTTTGGACCCGAATTTCGAGGACCTTATTGAGGAATGGTCTGATATAGATAATAAGGCTGAGAACTTGGGCGAAGCGTCATAGTATATCCATGATGCTAACAGCATTTCGAATCAGAGAAAGATGTTGTTGAGTTGCAATACAAGGTTATTATAACTGAGGCATAGGAAGTAAATCATAGCAAGAACCGGCTATTTCGAAATAACACAATATAATGGTCCAATTCGAAGAAAATCCGAATATTCGCGAAATAGACTTTAATATGTGGTTGACAAGTTTGAAGAAGACTATCAGGAGGTAGGCCCTTTGAATACTACAGAATGGAGGAGAGAATTAGACAGACTCTCTGAAGCAAAAAGCATACTTGTGCGCTTGAATCCAAAGACTGATGAGAAACTCAAAAGGCCAATGCGTCACCTGTACGACGTATTTGCCAAGCTAACGCAAATTGAGGACGAACTGGAAGGCACCTCAGGCATAAACATTCTCAAGAAAAGGAAACTATCGGATCAACTTGAGAAAACAAAAGGTGAACTCAGAGAAGGCTTCATGAGAATAGTAAGAGATTTAGCTGACGAGGTACGGCAAGAATATCAACAGACTGTCCAGCTTACTCAACGCCTCCAGAATATATCACCAACAAAAACCAAAGCACTACAAGCGCTTGAATTCCCTCCGGTAGGAGCTGGAGATGTAAAGGATTTCAAAGAGCTCTACCAATTCCTGAAGGAGTATTCCGATAGATACTCAGCTTTGCACAGAGAAGTTGCAAGACAAGTAGGTTCTTTGCTTGATGAAAACAAGCGCACCTTGGAAACTTATGAGAGACACATAACAATAGACCGGGGAGAGGTCTCTGCAACAGTTTCTATGAACGGTGTAGAAGGGCAACCTATCAACGACCTTGTTGAATCAATGGAGAAACTCAAGGCGGAGAAGTCCTACCTTGACGGTCGAAAAGACGAAGTAGGTAGAATGTTGGCAGCCTCCCTGGTTTCTGAAGTAGAATCACTTCAGGCTTCAGTTGATACTGCTTCTCGATTGGGACTCGATTTGCCAATAGATTACTCAAAAGAAATCAGAAGCATAGCCAGAGATGCCACCAAAACAGACAACCTTACCTCTCTAGTAAGTTTGGAAAGCCGATTACGATCTTCCAAACAGAAGATGGCAAACATGCTCAGAGACAAGATTATCAACATCAAGCATAGTGTGACATCAAGGGTTGTGGAAGGAGGCATACCAACTAGTTCTGATATGATTCCCGAACCACCTACAGCAATCTCAGAAAGCGAAGATGTGGCCGGTCTTCTGTCATCATACCAAGAGATGATTGAGTGGCGAGGGCAAGTCAAAATAGCCCTAAAAGATCAAATCCAAGAAGTGTTAGAAGAAATCGAAAAAGCCACTGAACGTCCCGAAGATACGGGCATCAAGGATATACTCAAGGTCAGGGAATTTCTTGCAGATGCGAAAAAGAAGCTCGATAAAGCAGAAATCGATGACATGATTAAGATTTACTTGAAAGCTAGTAAGATGCAGGAGAAATATCGGAAAACAGTTACCGAGGAAATCCGAGATTACCTGCAGCGATTCAATGAGCTAGCAACCTCAGCAGACCGTGTGCTTGACTACGCTCAACTGAGCAAAAAGGCTCCAAAAGTAGACGAATTGCAGGGCGGGTTAGTGTATCTACTTGAGTCTCTGGATAATCTCCGCGATGCTGTTGAGAGCGGAGTTGCTACATTTAGAGATGCCGCCAAACAGGAACTCGAGGCAATCATCAACGATCTTCAAACTATCAAGCCAGAGTATGCAGAGTTATTCCTTCCAATAATCGTTGACTTGGAAGACGGTGTAGCGAGAATAGAAGAGCTTGATGAATTTGGTGCAATTCGCTCCGAGATGAGGACGATAAAGGATAGCATCCTGGTGAAAGCAAAAGAAGCCATTGAGAACCTCCGTTATAGACTTGGAGTCAAAATCCGACTCGCCGCAGCAAAGCTCATGGGTGCGGGAGTCAAGATGCCCGCTGAAGTCCAAGATTCAATTAGCGAACTAAACAACGTTGGAGTCGCTGCTGATTCCGTATTCAAATTGCCAGCAAGAGCACGAAAAATGATTGAAATCTATGAGAATGACATCACCGATGAAATCGTGGAACTTCTAATAGATGAAATCGACGAACTCATGGAATCATTTGAACAAGCTGCAAAGGTGGGAGTGCCAATGGATGAAGAATTAACAAGACTAAAGTCCATCAAGCACGAGCCGCCTCGTGAGCTGGAAGCTGCAGCAGAGACCTATGATGAACTACGTGCTTTGACCTCGTCAAATGATCTACAGCAGAAAATACGCAGCAGAGGAGATCAAGCGTATGACCAGCTTAAGGGAGCAATATCTATCTTCGAACAGGAAGGCATGACAGATTTTGTAGAACGGTTGAACAATCTGCTTGATCAGGTCCCTGAAGAGATAGCCAGTGATGACACAGAAATTACAGAGGCTCTTGATGTATGTCTTACCATGGCTAATATCCAGGAGGAAATGCTTGAGGTAATCAAGGAAATTGCGGGGAAGAATCAAGCAGCATTACATGAACAGCTTTCAGAGGAGAGCAAATACTACTCTACGATTCGTCGGGTTTACGAGAAACACCCTAAGGAATTCAGTAAGAAGGTCTATCCACTAAACCGTATGGAAAACCTTCAAGAGGATTTGCAGAATGCCGATATACTAGATACTGCAATAACGAAGTTCAAGGAAATCAAGGAGCTTCAAACCGGATGGGTGCAGCAAGCGAAGAAAATGGATGATTGGCACAAATCATTGCGCATGTACATGTCTGGATTCACACCAGCAGCACCAGTTGATGATCGAAACAAGTTCATTGAGGATGCTATAAGAGAAATCAAGGACAACTATAGCAAGGAAGATATTGTTTCCTATCTATCCTGGGCTATGCGTGTAATAGCCGATACGATGGTAGAAAAACGAGAATAGACAAGGTGGACGACAATTATGCAAGGAATGGGATCAGCAGGAACTGAAGGCGACTCAGCTCGAGCTGCCGAAGTATTTGCCATAGGAATTGGGGAATGTGGATCGAATATCGTTGGCTCTTACCTGCAGTCAAGCAGAGACAAGAAACTGCCCTCCAGAGTGAGGGGCTATATGCTCATCAATACAGATAGAGCTGACCTAACCAAAGTTAGGGACAAGTATGGAATTCCAAAAGAACATACCCTCCTGTATGGAGCAAGCGAAATCGGTGTAGGTGGACGCTTCATGGATGGTTATGAAGCTGTCATGGATTCAAAGGACATCATTTTCGACCAGCTGGCCGGGCTGGGCTTTGAAGGAGTTTCTGGATTCTGTATTTTCACCAGTCTTGGTGGAGGTACCGGATGCGGTGGCACTCCTGCACTCATCAAGCTATTGAAGCAGAGATTCCAAGAAGAAGAAGGTAGGCGAATATTCGTCTATGTGATTGGAGTGTTGCCTTTTGAAGGGCAGTCAAGCGAAGCACTCAACTCGCTATGGGGAATGTCAAAATTACTTCGGGAACAGCTTCAGGAACGCGGCGCTGATCTTACCATTCTTCTCAGCAATCGAACTATGTTAAAGCGCATCCTCCAGTCCAGAAGGACAGATAGTGTGGATTACCTTCAAAGGGAGCTTGAAGTCGATATTGCAAATGTGAATTCTATCGAGAGAATGGTTCCATCTACGCTCGAATCTGCAGCCCCTCAAGATGTTAGGACTGAACAAGCCTTCGTTGAACTTGTCAATCCCCTCGCACTTGAGGTAATCGATGCCATGCTTTCTCCAGGGGTATATGAACCTGAAAAGGATGTTTTCCCAACCACGGACCTAGCAGACTACAGTAGGCGCCTAGACCCAGTAGTCATACCAGCTCTTTACCGAGATGCAGGCTTAATACCTGATGCAGGTAATATGCAAAACCAGCTGAAGGCAATGGTCAACTATGCAGCTACAGAAAGATCCTATGCTGATATTGGAGAACAGCCCAACGCGGAATCGGTCTTCTATGTTTTGAAAGGGTCACGAAGAATCGCAAAAGCAGAATACGGGGCATATCTCAAGGAGTCACTTAACCAGTTTACGGCACCCGGCGCAGCGGTAACTCCCTGTTACGTGAAATATAATAACGAAACCCCAACGGACCTACTGATTCTTTTTGGTTTACCAAAAATACCTGAACTCGTACAGATTGTCAAAGAGGCCACACAGCTTGTTAATCTGCACAGTGGGAAATCTCCACTCAAACAGTCGTGGTTCAAGCGTTCAAAGGGTGTTGAGCGCAGAGAGTTGGTAAATGCAATCAACGATATCCGCGAGCTTTTTGGCTACTATGCAGATTTCTCTACTCAACCCACTGAGTAGCCCCAGATTGCTCTTCAGTACAGCAATACAGGGTCAATCCGGCAAGCAAGGTGACATAGCTAGAGTGTGTTGGCACACGTCCAGATTATAGGAAGCTTGGCTTATCTAGGATGATGATTGTTCAAGTTCTACGATTGACAAAACTCCACAATCCACCTTTCATTTGTATTTCCCGTACAAATCCGTCTGAAGCAGCAAGCAGGCTGTATGACTCTGTGGGCTTCAAGGTAGATTCTAGGGGGAATACTTCTGTAAGCACTATTGTCGAATGTACTAAACCTTTTTAGAAGAAAGGCCGAACCTTAAACAGAATTTCGTACCGAGGTTTCAGTTTGGAAGAATATAGAGGGAGAATTGTAGCAATCTACCTGCTAGTTTTTTTGATTCTGGGAGGTTTGATTTTCACATCACCAGAAGTCACTCCAGATGGCACCAGCACTCTGGAGGAAGTTGAATCATTCGAAGGGAGTTTAGGTGTAGAGAAAGTACAGGATGTTTACAGTCCAACATCTGAGATTGTTCTTTTCAATGACACACCCTCCAGTAGTTCTTCATCATGGGTGTTTTCGTTCCGTTGGGGCATTCCAGAAATACAAGAAAGTTCTGAGAGATTCACTGTTGGAATGGAACCGAATATCCTGATAGGCGAGAATGCAGCTATGTCGTGTTCCGCGGTAGTAAACGTCCCCGTACAAAGCATAGATACTCTCACATACAGTAGCTATTTGAGCGTGCATTCAGGTGAAATCAAGGCCAGACTGGGAGCTAGCACCTTCAATCTAGATGAAGACTTGGACTTCTCACATGAATTGACACTTGATACAGGAGAAAGCACTAGAATAATTCTTGATGACATTTTGGAAGATATGCAGGCTGCTACCGATTCGTTCATAGTACAGACTCTATTCTATCTGGAAGTAGTTTTCATCTCAGACGCCAAAGTTGGCATACATTACATGGCGGCAAACGCATCAACCACAGAAAACGTCATGCCGGTGACAATAGATCCACAATCTCCAGATGGGACAAGCCTCTCAGAAAGTCAGTATCAGCATCAAATAAGTGAGTGCGCGGCGATAAGCGTATCCTCATTGAATAGTAATCAAACATTCATGCTATACTTTTGGAGGGGGAAAAATCAGATTTTCCTACCTTCAGATAATTACACGTGTTATGCAGGGTGGAAGGACAATCTTGGTGATGGAAAGCCGCCATTCTATGGCGGAGAAATCCTGGCTTTTTCAATCAACGTTGAAAACGGAGAAAGCACAGTCTGTGCAGTCAGGCTACCTTGCATCAAGTTGTACATCCGTGTCTCCCCCAGTGTTCCCACGCTGTCACTCAGGATATCGACCAGTAGTGAAGAGCAATACGATGTAGACATACACGGAGGGCCAAATGACGCTTTGTTGTTTGTTCCAACTGAAGATAGTGATTCCTGGCTTTCCGTCCGAAGCCGTGTCGTGAGCAGAGAGTATCGGAATTGGCCAGAAATTCCTAGGGTGTCAGGCGAATTCAGCATCTATTCAATTATCAGAGCTACCTTATCGGTATCAAGCACTACATTTTTCGGTGTCTTGATAACGCCGTTAGAAATCTACACTGTTTTGGCAGCAATAATGGTAGCTATTCTCGCTGTACCAAAGATACATGAATTTGTGAGAACAAAGGGAATGAAGAATCTGCTTAGGCAGCCAGCAACGATACCCTTTCTCATGTTGACAGCGAGCGTACTACTACCATGGATAGTCTTTCAGAGTTCATCGGGCTATGACACAGGCAAGCATTTGACATGTTCATACATTTACAGCATCCCACTATCCTCCTTTGTTTTAACAGCAAATGGCTTTCATGCGTTTTTCATGCCCGAGATATGTATGATACATAATCCATCATGGTCACATCTGTGGGGCAATGCATTTCGAGACATTGCATTTTCCCTTATTCTCTTCTGGATACCATGGATGTATCTTGCTAATAGGATAAAGCATCAAAAGGCGAATCAGCTTGCCCTTACCAAACTATGGATTTTTCTCCTTCCTTCTATTGCAATTCTGCTGGTTCGGTTGTTTAATCCCTGGCTCTATTTCGGATATTTGTCTCTCGGAGCATTTCTTGCAATAGCAGCTCCAACAAGCTACATAGCAATGCATGTCATCCATCGGTACAGGCCAGAGTATATTTCCTGATTGGCATAGTTGACTCCATATTTGCCAAGTAATGACCTTCAAACGCCTTAGACCGATAGATTTTGCTCAGTAAGCACTTAGGCCCAGAATTCATCACGCTCCCTTGTTTCATGAAAGAGCTTTGATTCAACAATAATTTGTTGTACGGATTCGTCCGTGTCGTTCCGAAGGATCTCTACTACACCTGGATAGCAATCAACGCCCAAGCGAAGTAATACGATTGCAAGTGTCCTTCTGACATTTTCATCTGGATCCCTGGCAAGTTGTGCTAACGGCTTACTCAGCTCAGAATCCATTCTTAGTACTAGGTGCTTAGCCACAGCTGCCCTAACAAGAGGGTCTGAATCTCCAGTTTTTTGAATCAAGTATTTAGAAGCTCTGCGATGGTTGATGGAACCGATTCGCTCTATTTTCTGCAATGTTACAAACCGATGGGTTTCTGGAACCTCGAGCAAAGCTTCTAAGGCGGGAAGATCAATCTCTCCAAGGGCTTCCATTGCAGCATGGACAATCTCTTCACGCTCTGACCTTACAAGATCTACCAAGTATGGAATCGCCCTCTCTGAATGAGTCAATCCCAAAGCCTCAATGGCCTCAGTCACTGCAAATTTAGGATAATCTATATCTGAAATCCTACGAAATGCTTGAATTCTTCGCTGAATCAAGTCTAGAATGTGCTCTTCGGAAGGTTTCCAGTCGATTTCAGTTTCTATGATTTTCGCGGTTTCCGGATACAATTTCAAAAGGCTTGCCAAAACTGGTACCCCAATAGAACCAAGCCGTTTGAAACCAGCTACAGCCTGCGTTCTCAGTCGGTCAATAAGAGTATCAGCTAATTCTTCTTGGTTCTCACGTCTCAGAGCCATAATCATATTGAACATTCGGATTTCATCAGTCTCCAAAAAGGCTTGCAAGTCGAGCATCAGGAGGTTAACCAAGAAGGACACGGCGTAGTCTGATTTTGTGGCGCCTATCTCCTTTGCCATCGAAGCCAAATTCACGATGTCGAACTCCCGAATCCATTTCCAATACTCATTCTGAATCGTCGGTGAGTTAATCCTGAAAAGCGCTTTCAAGGCTGAAAGCCGAACTTTATCGTCCGATGAGTCAACTAACTTTCTTAGCTCATCTGTACACTCCGACGCTCTAAGTACACCCAAAGCATCGCAAGCTGCCTTTTGTATGACAGGAGAGCTTCGTCTTAGAGAGTTTCGAATTTGTGGAATAACCTCTTCTATTCCCAATCTTCCCAGTCCTGTAAGAGCACAGGCCACAGTGGATTCGTCTTCCCGACCTAATGCAAATAGAAATGGCTCTTTACAATATTCATGACCAATTTTGCATGTCTTCTCGAGCCCGATTCTACAAATCTGATCATCAATATCTAGGCTCATGGTGATACCCTGAAGCAAGTCCTTATGATATGAAATTGAATCTGTGTAAAGTCCGAGGTATCTTTCCTTCACAGACAGAGAACCGACCTCATCACGTGCTGCTTCTGGAATTTTGACTGGTGAAAGCTTGAGCTCAACAAGCTTTTCGAGAACAGGTTTGGCTTCTTCTATGGTAGTTCTACCACCTACCCCAGATTTGACGAGAAGGTTCAGAGCAAGTGGAAGCTCCAGAAAATCGAACATATCGACAAGTCCGTCTTGCATCAGGTATGGCCTTGCTTCTCCCATTTTGGCCTTGCGTGCATCCAGGATTTTTGGTAGATATGCCATCAAATCAGGATCTTCGAATTGACTCGGGCGAAGTAGGAATACATCCCCTGTCTCAATTTGCTCTTTCAAATATTTAAGGGCAAGTTCTCGACTAGCACTGTTCACCTCGCCCCAAGATTCCGGTTGTTGCTGAGCTATCTTTTCAACAAATTGTGAGGGGTCGCAAGCCAATCCATAGAACTCTCTGATTTCAAAAAGACGGAGAATTGAATTCAGATACATTCCCCATGCTTGCGTTAACTGGAATGACAGGGCAATTTGCTTCAGGGTATTGGTGATTCCTATTTGTTCAGCAGAGTCTAGTATTTGTTTCCGCCATGCCTTTCGCTTTGCCAAATCCAGAAGCTCTGCTTGATTAGATGCAGCCAGATAGTCTCTCCAGCTCAAACCTTTCTCCATGAGCTCTAGAAGTGTGTTCTCAATCATTCAAGCGACTCCGTCATGTATTTCTCAAGCAGATGAGCTATCTGTGCCCGAAGATAATTGCGTTTGAGCTCAGTTGCCAAGTCGCCATACATGTATTTCTCAGTTAATCGATCTACGTGAGCACGAGGTATTCCTAGGTCCAGCGCATCTTCAGTTCCTTCGGTATCAGAATGTTGTATAAGTGCCTTCAGTCTCTTTCTGGCAACAGTTCTCACTGCATCTTCTCCATCATTCTTGCGACTGAGAGCCAGTAGAGGCCAGGCAATGGGTTCTTCAGGATTCTCTTCCACTACGTCCTCAAGAAGTTGAATTGCCTCATCTCTCCGATTCAGTCCAAACAGACTTCTTGCCCGGTCTACAGGCGAGGCCTCTGTAGAGGAAAGGACTTGATTCAATAGACTCTCAGCTTCACCCCTTTTGCCTTCTCGTCTCAACAAACTTGCCAATAGAATCATAGAATCATGAGTTCCCTCGTTTGCAGCTATTTCTAGTGATTCTTGCGCGTCAGAATCATCAAGGTAGGTCTGCACACGACCAAGAACCGCGTAGAAGAGAGGCGGGGTTTCTTCGATCTTGACATATTCGTTTAGAGCCTCAGCAATAGAATGATAATTTTGATCTCCAAGGTTTTCAACCAAGAGCACAAGGATTTGATCGCGGTTTGACTTCGCTTTTTTCTTTGCTTGTGCAAAGATTTTCTCAGATTCTTCCTCCAAACCATGAACTCGAAGATCTAAAGCAAAAAGCGCAATACTGGCTACATCCTCGAGGGGGACATCACTCATGAATTTCTTGAGATGCTGTTTAGCCTTCTCAATCTGGCCTTTTTTGAGTAGCGATCTAACGCGCAATACTTGGGAAAAGCGCCAATCAACCTGTGACAGGAATTTATCCGCCGGCTTATTCTGTGTAACCTCTTCTTTCAGACGCATCCCTTCCGCGATATGCCCTGTTTGGAGATACACTCCTAGGAGCTGCATCTTGACCCGGATATTATCAGAATCCCAAGATAGGACATCCTCGAGATTCTTAATAGTCTTCTCAGGATTCTTTCTGTGAGATTGCCCAGAAACTGAGATAAGCACATCTATGTTATCAGGGTCTTTCTCAAGTGCTTTTGTTCCATATTCAAGAGTCAGATTCCCGTCGATTTCGTGAAGCATGCGGATTGTTCTCGTTCGTTCTTCGATGTTTGTCTGGAAGAGATTCTTCAAGGCCCTCTCGGTGTATTCCTCTGATTCTTCCAATCTTCCGCGGTTCTTGAGATCAATGGCGTAGAGAATTGATATCAGAGGGCTCTCCGGATTCTCTTTCAATGCACGTTCTAGGAGCGATTTACTTTCCTTTTCCTTGCCCACCCGGTCGAGTATGGATTTAGCCGCATGAACAGCCCACGGATATCCAGGGTCAATCTCTAGAGCCTTGTACATCCATTCCAAGCCCTTTTCATATTCCATGTTGTTTGAAAAGACAACCCCAATGCCGGTCAGCAGTTCCAAATTCTCTGGTGCTAAATCAATGGCCTGCGTGTACACTTCCTTTGCTCGATCCAAATCCCTTCTTCTATTCAGAATCTTCCCAAGAAGGGCCAGTACGTCAGGATCAGCCGGGCGATGCTTCAGGACCTTGGCTATCGCCTCTTCGCTGACACCAACAATGTATCGATCTGCTGCGTGTTTTCCTAGTTTGAACCAGGCATCTATGTTGTCTGGTTCCGACTCTGCCTTTGCTTTGAGTTCAGCAATCCTGCCATCTCTCATACGGAACTCTCCGCCTATATATTCACTGTTTTAATATTTAAATAACGCCCCAAAAAATAATCAAGCCATTTGGAAGAGCGTCTATCTGTATAACAATAGATTCCACATCATGTCGGCCAAATTGGATCCGTAGAATCTCTCCTCAGAAACTTCTTCGCTCATATTCGTCCAAGAATGAGTACCATCATGTAGCGTTACGAGCAGAACCTGTTTGTACTCAAGACATCCAGTATACTTCCAAATCTCAATGGCCCCACTAGGAGACTCTTCAACAATCGGTATTTTAGAGCAATTATTGCTATCCACCCAGAATGCCACAGATTCGTTGGCTGACAAGTCAATACGGTCTACGAGGAATCCTTTCTCTCCTCTTCCTCCTTCGTATAATACTTGTTCATCTAGTTTCCCATGTATGTGTACTACTGAAACTGGGTGCTCAGGCTCGGGAATAAGATACAACTCACCATCTATAGTGGCTTTTCCACCCACGCTCCCAGAAACCGGGGCAATACCAGCAAGCATCCCAGAGTGTTCCGCAGCGAATCTATATGTCATCATAGCACCGTTCGAATGACCTGTCATATAGATCTCTGAAGTGTTGATATTGTACTCATCAGATAAATGAACAATCAATTCGTAGATAAACTGGACGTCACTGATGTTGTTTCTTGATGCATAAGCGTCTATGTAGCCAGAATTCCAGGTGTGTAGTGAGTATGGGAGATCACCTGTGCCATCAGGATAAGCCACGATGAAACCGTAGTCCTCAGCAACAGAATCAAAACCGTATGACCGTTTCATGTTTCGAGCGTCACCTCCACCTCCATGCAGAGCTACCAGCAAAGGCACGGGTTGAGAGGATTCGTAAGATTTGGGAACATGAAGCAAGTATTTTCGCTCCGTGCCCCCGATAGTTAGATAATGAAATCCGCGAGCTCGGGAGTTCAATATTCCCAGTAGAGGAAGAAGCACAATAACGCAAACGAGTAGCAATCCCACAACCTGCTTTCTTTCAAAGGATGAAATATGAATGCAAATTAGAATACCCGATGCAATGACCCCCACCAATGGCACAATATACGAACCCATCACCAATACGCCCCAAGATGAAGAAACAGCAATCATCACTGAGCCTACAGTCTTGTATCTTCGATAGATTAGGAGGCTGATGAAAACTGAGCTTCCAATCAGAAGCCCCCATAGTACAAGAATCATCCCAGCGGTTGGCCTAATCGTGGTTAGTAACGTGCCAAAGACAACGAACTTCAGGCTGTTGATTAGAATTAGAATGCCTGCTATGATTGAGACAATGATTCCAAACTTCCCAAGATTCCGGTTTGACTTACTCTCACTCATTTGATTCGAAATCCATATCTGCGATATAATAACAAAATGCATGAATCATCTATAGCAAAGACACAATTGGCGTATTCCAAGGCCTTAATTGAGACCCTGACTCGCTGCTATTCAGGGAATAGAGTATGGACTCGAAGAACTTGAAAGGACTCTTTCTCATTCTGGTGATTGTTGGAGCTGCCGCCGGATTCATTCATCTATATGGGATGACTTCTACAGCGTATGCCATTGACCAAGTATCAAATTCCGGTTCAGTCAAGAGCATATCAATACTCCGAGAGAGGGACCCCGACCAGGCGTTTCTCATAGTTCAATTGGAAAACCCCACCAATCTTGATGTGAAAATAGGATTTGATGAATCATATGCAGTAACGCTTGATAGTTTCACAGCTACAGGCCTACTCTCGGGTTCGAGGGAAGAGGCCATAGAACCCCATGGATCGATTGAGTTTCAAATGATTGCTACTCTCAGTGAGGGGTGGACAGCTACTGATGACAACCTTACAATTACAGTAGCAGGGGAGCTAGAGATATCGACAACCTCTCTTTGGGTGCAAAAGACAAGAACCAGAGAACTAGATTTCACTGACTACTACGAAATATTTGAGAGTTAGCTACTCTTTGTCTGCTTCAAGATGAAATTACCTTGAAGAACATAGGTTGGAACATAACCATGAGCTAGAAATCTTGATATTGGTGGTCATACCCTGATGCATAGCCGAGGCAGTTTATTAACTAACTACTTTGGAGGAAGCTGCGAGTGAGTGAACCACTAAGAACAGATGAACTCGTCGAGAGACTACTGGTTATCTCGACGCTCAACTCAACCTTGATACACTTTCTCCTTAGCTCGGAGATTGAGGGCAGAATAGACCCAGATCGGGTCGATTCGTTAACTCAAGGGCTCCAGCGCACTCGGAAGTGGATGGAGAATGCGACGACGGCGAATGGTATTTCCGATTCAGAAGCTAACATTATGGGTCTCATAATCAAGCGACTATCGCAAATAGAGAATCTTCTACCAAGATTGGCAGAACGTGAGAAGCTAGCAAAGATTAGAGGAAGGCCTGCCACTGAAATACTATCGCTACTCGAGGGCGAAACGACTAGAGTCCCCGGCGAGGTAGAACAAGTTCCAACTCAAGCTACACCTGCTCCAGACACAGCTCAAGTCCCTCAGGAATTTGAGCCGCCACAAGAAGATCCTTACAGGAAAGTGGATATCGAAGATGATGAATGGGGCCTGATTGGCACCACTCAACGCATGATTAATCAATACGCCAAAAGGTGTCATATTCTCCTTCCAATGTTCTGGCTCGAAGTGCTAAAGGAATTACATCGATATAGGTCAAATTCACCATACATCGGCGATGTAATCGAAATGCCAGCGAAAGTCGTTGTGCGAATTATACGAGGGTTACTCACCGAAGCACCAGGCGCCAGATTGCTCCAAGACCTTCAAAAGAAAAGACCACCCGAAAGAGAACTTATGCCTGACGAGCTAGAAAGAATAGAACGGGCGGTAGCAAAGTACTTCGCAGGTGTCGAACCCGTTCTTGCAGAAGAAGATGTGAATGTGCAGGAAAAAGTGCTAGAAGCACAGACCACTTTCGACTCCTTTGATTGGGGCGGCCCCGAACTCGAGAAACGGATCATCAAGCGATTAAACCAGCGCTGTGAGGAGACTCTGAGGAACGCAGAAACCGATAGCGATGCAACTCGACAGGTAATCTACGCTGAGACATCGAAGCTTCTGTGTAAGCTGCAGCTTGCCATTCTTGCTGAACCACGTTTCCGGGAAGTTCTAGCGCAAATGAAACCCTAAGATTCCATTACCGTCTCTTGGTGCAGTATCGATCCAACTGTTTGGACTTTCTTTCAATTCTATGATATGCTGAAGATTCAACCACAAAGTATTGATTATGGAAGAGGTGGTCTAATCTCAATTTCCTTCTCCCATTCCACCGAATAAGAATACTCGATTCTCATTTCTTCTTCAGCTGGCATCTCAAATTCCCATTCAACAACACCAAGCTCCATGCTTTTGTAGTCCCGGGTGAGATTCTCGAGTTGTACATTGATTCTCTCCGAGTCACTATGCGGGATTCGATCAATTAAGCGAACAGTGACAGGTTCCTTGGTGAAACTCTCAATCTCTAGTTGGTACTTGTACTCCCGTCGCTTCTTGCCCCTTGTTAGACCCGCTTTTTCGGTTTCCTTCTCAAGCATTTTCTTCTCGCCTTTGATATCATAGGCTTCTCTAGTTCCCAAGTGGAACTCTTCTCGTGGAGCGACTGTTGATATTGCCGTTTCACTAAGGAAATCTCCATCCGCATAGACCTTGACTTTTCCGGGAATAATCAGCGAATCGCCATTGGTTATGCGATTCTGAATCACGAAAGAGTCCATTGCATAGGCATTCCAGTAGTAGATTTCTTTACTTTCAAACACCTCTTCAAGCAGAGTGATGGGGTGTTGATCCATATCGGCAGGAATAGTTACCCTTCCAGGAACCTGAAATACCATACCTCCAGCTGTGGTTTCAGCAACTCTCGCAGGAGCAGACCTCATATCATCAACACTTTCATAGGCTCTCTCGATTTCAGCAATGACTTCCTCAGTTTCATCACGAGTTGGTACGGTATCTCCTCGTCTTGATCTGATGTAAAGTGGTTCGGGTTCAATCTTGCTCACTGGTTTAGCTGATGCTGTTGACACCACCAGTTCCACATCAGTCCAGTTCTCAAGGCTATGATTCCATATCAATGCAAGCCGCTTCATGGTGGTTCTATTACCCACGACATCTATGTCATACTGGGGAATCCATCGAGCCTCCCGAATCTGATATGTCACCTCTAACTGAACTGTACATTCCTCTTTTACATCGAGTTGAATTGATACATCCTTAGTGACTTCTATTCTTCGCTCGCCCTCGATTCGTTGCAATGAGTTTCTAACCTCAGAAATTTGTGCTTCGACCTTCTCCAGTTCCATTTGTAAATCTCGAAGCTTTTTGTAGGCTTCCTGCTTCATAGCAGTAGTTTCCTGGTCTAAAGTGGATAATGCAGCTATTTCACTATCACCAAAGGCGTAGCGTTTTCCAAACTCCTCGGAAAAGCTGGTGAGTACAGTCTGAAGACGATCAATCCTAGCCTGTTGAAGTTCTACTTCATCATTGATTTCGTCTCGCTCAGCTTCCAGCTTCTTCAGCTTATTTCTCAGCTTCTCGGTGTCGCCCTCTGGCTCATAAATTTCTTTTCGAGTACTCGAGTTAATTCCACGAAGGCTTGCTTTTCCAGTACCTTTCACGCGGAAGCTATCATCTTCAGCGAATTTTGTTATTCCGGTTACCAGAATCTCATGCTCTCCGGGACCGAGTGATTTCGTTCCCTTTCGCGTTACTCGAGCACCATCTACAAATACAGTAACGCTGCTAACTGGTGCATCAATTGTCGTAGTCATATTCATCACATCTTATGGCAATGGGGGAGAGATGGCCTTCCCGCGTTCCCATTCTACCTCGTATTCATATTCAATCGTATGTTCTTTCTGAGGCGTTAATCCAAGATTCCAGGTTAGTATTCCCAGCTCATGTTTGTCTGGATTGAATCTTTTCAAGTCAGCCTCAATCTCTAAATCAGGATCATCGCTGTGCGGAATCCGATCTACAACCTCAATTTCTATTTCTTCTCTGAACAGATTCTCTATGGATAGCCGATACGAGTACTTCCTTCTAAGCTTCCCTCGAGTCAAACCAGCTTTCTCGATTGTCTTGTCAACCATTTTTTTCTCAGATTTTACATAGTGAGCAATTCTAGTGCCAAGAGTTCGCGTTTCACGGGGAGAAGTGAAGGGGATATTTGTTTCACCTATGTATTCGCCATCGGCATAGATTTTTGCTGGGCCAGCCATCAATACAGTATCACCATTGGTAACTTCATTCTCAGCAATGACATCCATCATACCATCAGGATACCAGTAATGTTTCACTTCTGAATCCAACTTCTCGCTGATGAGGTCTACAGGCTTCTTCTCACCGGATTCAATGGTAACTGGAGATGGAGCTTCATATCTCGAAATACCACCCTCAATCTCCTCGACTTGTGCTTCTTCGATTTCCATTTCGGGTTCAGGTGGTCTAGGAGCCATCGCCTCCTTCTTCGGAGCTGCTGAGGGTATTGCACCTACACCACCGCCGCGTGCAGCCATTTTCCGCTTCGGTGGCCGCGGGACATACTCCCTCAGTATCAAGGGTGATCCTTCGATAGCCTCTACCGGTCCGGCTTGAGCGCTGGAAACAACCAGTGAAACATCGTTCCAATCTTCACCAGTTTGATTGCGTACTACTGCGATTCGCCTGACTTCAGCTTCAGTATGCGTAAGATTGATGTCGTAGTTTGGCTCCCAAGATGCTGAAGAACATTGGTAGATAACATTCATAGTAATGTCTGATGTCTTTTTCACATCAAGACTTACCCGAACATCATACGTGTTCTTGGTCAGTTTCTGTCCAGACTTGTCAGCGATTTCATGCTTCAGGACCTGAATTTCACTTACAAGGTTCTTTCGCTTGTCCGATAATTCTCTGAGTTTCTTCTTGACTGATCTGATTATTTCCAAAGACTCAGTATCCATCTCGGTTAGCTTCTGAAGTTCAATTTCACCGCCAGCAAAGGTTCGGCCGAATGTCTCCGAAAAATCGCCAACAACGGCCTTGATAGCGGTCAGACGATTCTCATGAATCCTCAACTTGTCATCGATTTCATTCAGCTTCTCTTCGTGTTCGCGAAGCTCATCTCTAAGTTCAGAAAGGTCCGCTTCTGGAGCTACAACCCTAGTTTGTTTGATAACATCGAAATTCGTAATCGTTGCTGCTCCGTCTCCAGTCACTCGAAAACTATCACTCGAAGCATTGATAGTGATTCCGCGCACCCAGACCTCGCGAGAACCAGTTTCAAGCTTTGTGCTGCCGGTTCTGGTTACTATGGCACCGCCCAACAGGACGCTGACCTCTGTAACCGTTGATTTCAAATCGGTCAAAATTATCTGCCTAGTATTTTCATGGGTATTGCTCCCATTTATCTCTTGAGCCTGTTGTTCGCTCTTGAATCCACTAGCTGACCTTCTTGTTTAGTAATTCTGTTTTCTCAAAATTGGGGAAACACTAAGTGTAGTAGCCAGATGCAGCTCCAAGTAAAAAAATATATAGAGGAGTTATGTATCAATACTCAATATGTAGACGATACATATATTGAGGTGTTAAGTATGGCAAATCTGATAGTTATGACGATCATGAGATTCCTACACAATCTCTTCACAGTGATATGGATAGGCGGAATGTTTGTACTGGGTATTGGAATGCTTCCTGTTATTCAGAGCAAAGTCGAGAAACCAGAGAGAAGAATCCTTATTGAGGGGATAAGAACAAGAATGAACAAATTGGTCGCAATCAGTATCATTGGCCTATTTGTAAGCGGCCTCTTGATGAGCAATGCGTCGCCACTGTTTCAGGGATATCTATCTCTGGGCAATCAATACTCAAGCATATTGGCTATCAAGCATATAGCCGTTGGAGCTATGGTAGCAGTCACACTTGTTAGGAACAGAATGCTTTCAAATCTAGAGCCCGGAAGACAAACCAAACAACAGAAGATTACTGCCCTTCTCTTGATTGTAAATATACTACTTGGCATGGTTGTTCTCTTCTTGAGTGCATGGACAGCTTCTCTCACGGCAATGCAAGCAAATCTAAATTAGGTACAGCCACGTAGACAAACTGAAAAGCGGCAAAAAGAGCTAAACGACCGCACATGGACTTGTATGTCATGAATACAGGCTCAACAGAATCTCAGAATTCCCTTGACCCATTACCACTGGTTCGAGCAATCCTACTTTCGGAAATCTGGAAAAATCCGAAATCCTCAGGATATGACCTTATGAAGTTGAGCTCAGAATTGACCGGATTCAACGTAGAGATGCAGTCAGGGACAGTTTACGGAGAGCTTCGAGCCATGGAAGAAATGGATCTGGTTACATCGGAACAAGAGGATTCGGGGCGGCGGAGACGTGAATACAAAATCACGAGCAAAGGTAAGAGATATGTGGAGGATCTCCAGCAACAGATTAGGGGAAGAGTGAATGATGTTCTTGAACCCCTTCTTTCACTCATGACTTCTTTAACAGGATTGTAATCTTCGTTCAATTTTCAAAACCAGTCCAATGCATTGGAGGTTAAATCCTGAGGCTTCAAGATGCAGCTCAAGAAGCAATCAGAATAGCCGGATTCATTCACTGGTCTCTCTTTGCAATGCCGCAATCTTTTCTGGATGCCAAGGAATATTACTTAAACTGGGTGGATCGGAGTTAACCAATGCGGGAAGCACGCATAACCTAGCTGCGCCCAAAAGCGACTGAATTCTCTCTCTAATTATGTTGATTGAATCCTCTCTTTGAATAGGCTCAAGATTTGTAATTCCGAAACCTTCGAATAGAGAGGCGTAATTAAGAACACCCGAAGTGGTTTGTTGATGTCCGGTGGTAGCATATTCATTATTGTCGAGAATCAAAATTTTCAGGTTCTTCGGACCAACGAACGAAGTGGTTGCTAGTGAACTTAATCCCATCAACAGATTACCATCTCCAGTTACTACAAGAACCTGCTTCTTGGGGCGGGATAAGGCGACACCCACTCCAACTGAAATCCCAAGCCCCATGCTCCCACGCAAGTAGATTTGCGGGCGTGGTAAGTAGTGATACACCTGTCGGCTGATATTGCCGTTGGTGCTGACTACTACTTCATCCCCACTCAGTAGATCTGCGAGTTCCTGAATGAGCTCATAACCATACATAATTAGCCTAAAACCCCCTTTCTCACCACAAGAGCAACAGGTCTTGATGTTTCTTCCATCTTCGCAAGTGCCTCATTCAAAACATGCTTCCAATCGTCTTCTCTCAAGAACCAGTATGGCACACGATAGCAATCTAGTGCATCTTCCATCACATCACCCATCAGGGAGTGCTCAGGGAAGTCTCTGTCTGGTTCAAGGCCTCGATAACTGATGATAATCAGCATTGGCAGTTTGTATAGCTGAGCCAGTGAAGTCAATGCATCACCTATTGTAGCATATCCAGAATTCTGCATGATCACGAACGCCTTCTTGCCTCCAAAAGCAACTCCGGATACGATTCCAATTGCCTCATCCTCTCGTGTGGCTGATATATATCTAATAGAATCGAAGGAAGGAAGTTTGCGGATGATTTCAGCGAAGTACGAGCATGGAACTCCACTACCAAATGAAAATCCATTCGAGCTAAGATGCTTCAGGAAATCTGTCGAGTCAATCATTGCTCTACGATGTGAGTCAACCATTCTTTAAACATAGTGTTTCACAAGCTCATATTTGTCGAGTTTTCATTACCCTGCGTATCGCCAATAAAACTGGAGAGCGTATTTCATATAAAGGGGAATTTCATACGTGCACATCATTACAAGAGGATGTATCATGTCTAATCTGGAAACTATGCTCAACCCAAAATCCACGGCGGTACTTGGTGTATCAACGACCAATCCTTTCTCGCCTGGAAACGTAATCTTCAGAAAACTGGCCTTCGAGAATGGACTCCCCACCTATCCAGTTAATCCTAAAGGAGGAAAGGTGGAAGGAAGAGACGTATACAAGAACATAGCAGACACACCTGAAGTCGACTTGGCAGTTATATCCATTCCAGCCAAATACGTTCCTTCAGCACTTCAAGAATGTGGAGAGAAGGGAATAAAAGCGGTAATCGTGGTTTCTGGAGGATTCAGTGAAACGGGTGAAACCGGAGAGACCCTGCAACACGAAATCGTGAAGATCGCACAAGAATATGATATTACAATGGTTGGGCCAAACTGTATCGGCGTCTTCGTTCCAAACAAGCTTGATACATTCTTCCTGCCCTCTGAACGTGTAGCCCGTCCTCGTGAAGGATCTGTCGCAATTGTATCTCAGTCCGGAGGGTGGCTGATAGAAAGACTGGAAGAATTCGCCCACCGAGATGTTGGTATAGCTGCTGCTGTTTCCATTGGAAATGCAGCTCAAACGAACGTGACGGAGTTGGTAGCCCATTTTGGCACAAAACCAAGAGTCAGCACGATTCTTGCATATCTCGAAGGGTTCAGTCCAAACGGCGGGAGGGAATTTGTCAGGAAATGCAAAGAAGTCTCTCCTGAGAAGCCAGTCATCGTACTCAAAGGCGGGGATTCCGATGCAGGCCAAAGAGCAACTCAAAGCCACACTTCTTCTCTTGCAGGTAATAACAGGATAGCAATTTCAGCGTTCAAGCAATATGGTGTAATCGACGCAGTAGATGAAGATGAAGTCATGGCCTATTCGAAGGCGTTCTCGTTTGAACCAAGCTATATGAAAGGGCCTCGGGTTGGTGTTCTTAGTGTAAGTGGAGGCCACGGTGTCATAGCGTCGGATGAAGCTGAGCATTACGGGCTCGAGTTTCCAAGATTCAATGAAGAGCATCAAGACGCAATGAGAGAGGTTATGACTGATGCGTACCGAGATATCTCCTCGTTCAACAACCCTTGCGACCTCACTGGCAGTGCTTCAGACATCGATTATGAACGCGTATTGGACGTTATGCTAGGAATTGATTATATCGATGCAGCCCTCTTGCTTCTATTGCCATACGCTCCAGGAATTTCACTTCAAATCGGCGCTAGGGTAGCCAATGTAGCGAAGAAGCATGAAAAAACCGTTGTCGCATATGTTCCAAACCTAGAGAAGTATGAGGTCATAATCAGAGGCTTCGAGCTCAACGGCATTCCTTGCGGGGACACAATTGAAGAGTCGGTTCAAATGCTAGACGGCATCAGGCAGCATTCCAAATTCCTACAACGCATTGGCAAGCTATGATTCAAATCTCTCCTTGGCAAGATCCATCAGTAGATGCGTGAATAGCTGCGATAGTCGAGTTCAAGAGCCTCTAACCGTTCTAGCAGGGTACCACCAACAATGAGCCTGCACTCTCTAAGCTCGTCTATGGTCTTCGTGCCAAGCAGGTACATGCTGACATGTATGGATTCAATCATCTGATTTAGAAGTCCAATGATATCGTCTGAAGTCCCATTCACAGCAGCTTCGAGCAATGGATGAGCCAATCCCGCTGCGATAGCTCCTAAAGAGATGCACTTCGCCACTTCCAAGCCGCTTCTGATTCCTCCCGTTGCCATAATCGGAATCTCTGTCGCCTCTTGAGCCATGATAAGGCTCAAAGCGGTTGGAATTCCCCAGTCCCAAAATTCCTGTCCAAGATGTGCCTTTGTGGGGTCTTCCTCACGCAAGGCCCTGTAGTATTCCACAGCAGACCAACTCGTACCTCCAGCACCACCTACATCAATAGCTGCTACTCCAGCTTCCTGAAGAGACCGGGCAGCATTAGCAGAGACACCCGCACCTGTTTCTTTTGCAATAACTGGAACATCAACAGCATCGACTATCTTGCGTATGCTCGAAAGAACACCACGTGAATCACAATCGCCCTCTGGCTGGATAGCTTCTTGGAGTGTGTTGAGATGAATGGCCAGAAAATCCGCATCAATCATCTCAACTGCATCAGGGGCCTCACGAACATGTGTAGCTCCGATATTTGCAATAACGGGAACAGAGGGGGCACTATCCCTGACAACTCTGAAAGTATCTACGAGTGATGGATCTTCCAGGGCGGCACGTTGACTTCCAACACCGATTGGTAAGCCTACTGCTTCAGCGGCTTCGGCAAGCCGTTTATTGATATCATAAGTGTCCGGGTGGCCGCCAGTCATGGCCGCTATCACAATCGGAGCTGCAGCTTCAACACCAATGAAATCAACTGTCAGATCGATATCTGCCTTGTTGATTTCTGGAACCGCATTATGAATGAAGGATACATCTTCCAGGAGTGTTGAATGAGTATATTGAACATCCTTCTCCAGACAGATTTCAATGTGTTCCAATTTTCTCTTCCGTGTTGCTCTAGCTTCAGGTGAACCCAACTTCGTATCGTCTTTGTGTGTGGATTGGTCTTTCGCCATGCATGATTCTCCTAACAAACAACTCAATACGTTCATAGATAGCGGTTTTGGTTCTAGGAAACTAGTATTCAGTAGCAGCAAAGGTGAACTTGCGCCATGCGAAGCCTTTATCCAAGATTGCAGTCAAGTATAGCGAGGAGTCAACTATGGACGAAGAAGAAAAATATCGGCTAGAGGAGGCCGATGAAGAGAAATCAAAGACAGGTATCGCGAAACCCCTTCCACAAAAACCAAAGAGAGGGGGAAAGGCCATAGTTAATTTCCTTGGATTTTCCATAGCTGAAAATCGAAGAGACATGATTGTGTTTATCATAACGCCAATCATAACAGCACTTGTAGATGCCGCAATCTATGCAAGGATAACAACGGACATGCTTCCAGACAGCCAAATCTACATATTTGCAATTCCAATGCTTGCTGCCATTCCCATTGGGCTGTTGCTCCATAGAGCTGGTAGGGCCTTGATTGGAGGATTTTTATCTGCAGTGTATTTCGCGATAATATACATCCTCTTTCTGGTCAGCCCTGCATTTTACGATCCGAATACAGGTGTAGGTGATTTCTTTATTTCCGCGGGTGCCATAACAGCTGGCTACTTCTTTTTCGTAACCATGGCATCCCTACTAGGAGCTTTTGTCGGATTGCTATTGCGAGAATTCTTCTAGGAATTCAAGAATAGGTAAGTTTTACAAGAATCCCAAAAAACAAGGCGGAAAAGTACAAGAAATCGGTAAGACTTCCCTGAAGAGTTCTTACCACCCACGCGGGGCGTTTACTAATGCCCGTATGAGACTTCGTTTCAGTAGGTCTAGGGCGGTGGGGCACTCCCCCACGGGAGGAACCCCGTTCCAGTAAACGTGGACAAAGCCCCTGTTAACTCACGGGCCTATGGGTACCGTAAGGATAGTGACGCTAGCAGTTTCATGCAGTTGCTACAACTGAAAGAAATAGGTTGTGAATGCAGCTACTGCACAAGAAATAAGGGCAGTCTCATTAACGTTGCCTTGAGATGTCACGAAATCTAGCCTACCCCTACTCAGATGAACTCCTAAATTACGAGTTTAGTAAGACCCATCCATTGAAGCCTGAGAGACTCAAACTTACGCATCTTCTTTCAAGAATGAAGGGATTACTGGATAGCGTTGATATTATCAGGCCGGGTGTGGCCTCAAGAACTGCTTTGGAGCTATTTCACACCAGTGATTTCATTGAAGCTGTGAAGAAATGCAGTGTTGGTTCTTGCAGGAATGTTAGGTATGGGCTTGGTATTGCTGACAATCCTGTTTTCCCAAAAATATACGAAGCAGCTTCCCGGTACGTAGGGGCAACCCTGGAAGGGATGAAACAGATAATCGAAGGATATGAAAAGGCATTCTGTATCTCTGGAGGGCTTCATCATGCACAGAGAAGCGAAGCCGCTGGATTCTGCATTTTCAATGACGTCGTCATCGCCATCAACTATCTACTGAAAAAAAGAGATTGTAAAGTGCTATACTTCGATTTTGATGCCCACCATGGTGACGGTGTACAAAATGCATTCTATCGGCAAGATAATGTCCTCACTATCTCTATCCATCAAACGGGGAAGACGCTCTTTCCAGGAACAGGTTATGTCTACGAGATTGGAGCCGGTGATGGTCTCGGGTATTCTGTCAATATTCCGCTCCTACCAGGAGCAGGATCATCCGAACTCATCAAGGTATTCAATGAAGTTGTTGTTCCTCTATTCAAATCATATGAACCTGATCTCCTAGTCAGCCAACTGGGTGTAGACGGGCACTACATGGACCCATTGGCTCATCTGACATATACCACCTACGGCTATGAAACAGTTTTGAACAAATTCAAGGCTTTACAAGAGGAATGCTGTGATATGGGATGGTTAGCAGTTGGCGGGGGTGGTTATCACCCAATCAACGTAGCGCGGCTCTGGACACTCTTCTTATCAATCATAGCCGGTCAAGAGATTTCATCAGACATTCCCCGCTCCTTCAAGAATAAATGCTCGGAAATGGGATTTGACCGTTGCCCAACATCGATGCGAGATGAAACGAAGGTGATACAGATGTACAATTCCAGAGAAGACATTGAACTGGATTTGGAGAGAGCTTTAAGACGGGTGAGAGAGATGGTCTTTCCACATCACGGCTTGGACTAAACTACCGTAACTGACTATCAATCCATTTCTTCACCATTTTTGTTGCCAAATCTGAAGCAGCCGCCATTATGACAGAATCAGCATCTTCTGACAGAAGCGAAGTAGGATCTACACCCGACCGAGCAGTTCGTAGGAGTGTGGGCAAACAGAGAAGGCCAAGGGCTTCTATAATCTTAGCAGGATTCTCTCCCGTAACTTTCATTTCTTCACCCAAGACCTGGACAGGCAATAGTTTTGAATCAGGATCAAGTAATTCAATGAGTGTGTCCTCAGGACATTCAATTATTACCTCGGGATCTGTGCAATCCTTGTAAACATGGGACTCTCCCCCTGTGAAGACAAATGTGAATTGCTTGGAGGTCTCTACGGTTTTGAAACATATGTCTAAATCCTGAAAGGAGTCTTCAGCCAAATGCATGTAATGCTTGAATTTGGAATCAGACATCTTGTCGATTGCTGTCGCATCTTCAACACTGACATTCATTGCAGCTTTGCATCCATCCACGACAGGCCCCAAATACTCCATGAGCATGTATGAGTCTTCGTTGGTTTCGACTGAGAGAGATTTCAGGCTCTCCTTTAAACTCATAGGCTCTCCAGATTCACTCAATATCATTCACAGCTCAAGTGGATATTACACACATTGTTTATCAATCATTGCGCATAGTCAGGTGTATGACCACCGATATTCACACTCACCTGGGCAGGAACCGCATGGAGTACGCCAGTGTGGATAAGCATAATCTAGCCGAGCATGTTGATACCCATATCCAATACATGGATCTCTTTGGTATAGAACGGGCGGTCTTGACACCCGTGGAACCAAACATATCAACCAATCTCTACAAAGAGGCTGCAGCAATATATCCGGACCGTTTCTTTTGGGCATGTTCATTATTACCGAGACCAATGAATCTTGCACAAACGAGGCTTAAGGAATACGAAGAAGAAGGTTGCATGGCGCTGGTCTTGGATGAATCTCAGTATCATCCTGACGATCCGGCAGTCCACATATTGATTCAGAAGGCAATCCAACTCAATCTTCCCGTCTTTTTTCATCAAGACTCTGTAACTTCGAAGACTGCAGCATTTATTGATGAGATATCAAGAACCTATGAGAATGGCAAATTTGTTGTCTTACAAATGGGCGGAATCTTTGGTTTTCAGAATCTGCTTCCAATCATACGGAGAAAAAACATCTGGCTTGAAATATCAGTCACCCTTGCACGTCTGGTAGAGTCACCGCTTCGAGTATTCCTTGATGCTCTCATTCAGGACATGGGCGTTCGAAGCCTGGTTTATGGATCAGAGCATTGGAGCGAATATCCGAATCTTTCTGCCGCCATGAATATGATCGACCTAAATGTTGAAACGAACCGTGCAATACGAAAGCAAAACGCCCGTGAGATTATTGGTTTAGCAGCCTATTAGAACCAGATCCGAATCTTTTGCCTGGAAACTATTGAAAACCCCATTTCGCAGAATTATCATCGGCCCATCCAAGGGCAAATATCTTTTTATTAATACAGAAATTTTTCATATATTCATACTATTTAACATTATATAATAGAAAGTAAGTAACAAGAAACAGGTTATCCAGATGAAAGTGGAAAATCTGAATCTCAAAGAACAACTCGACTTCAATCCGGAAGACGGTATTCTCAAACTAGGTGGTCAAAGAATGGTGATCATGCCGGCTGATTCAATCGGGCAGTTGATTGGATTCATCATGCGAATAGGCGACGAAAACATGGTTCATATGTTTCTGTTTGAAATGGGAGAAGAAGCTGGACGCAGAGACGCAGAGAACCTGAAGAAAGAATTTCCGCCCGATACGGACATGGATTGGGCAGGTCTAGGACCCACTATCCACTCCTGGGAAGGCATAGTCAAGGCAGTTCCCGAGGAAATCGAAATAGATCGTGACAAGCCATACACACACTGGAAAGGCACCTGGGACAATTCGTTCATCGCGGATCAGTGGCTGGATCGATTCGGTGAATCTGATGAGGCAGTATGCTCGTTGCTTACAGGCTATGCTCAAGGATATTCATCAATCGTTGTTGGCGAAGAGACCGAAGCACGGGAACCAATGTGTAGAGCAAAGGGCGATGATAAGTGCATGTTTGAAATCAAACTCAAAGGCGATTGGGAAGAATAGTGCCAATCTGTGAGATATCCAAGAGGGTATCTCGCAACCTTTTTCTTTTCCACCAAGCTAGCGAATTCCTGTATCCTGTAGTCCCCCCGTTTTCATTACAATTGTCGTACAATCTTTAACAGGATTTTCATAATATTGTATTAATTTAGTAATATTACATATATTAGTACAAATTAACGTTATATAGAGGATTTCTTTTGGTTAGGCTATAGAGGTCCATTCAAAATGAAAGCAAAAGACTTGAACCTAAAGACTGAACTCAACTTCAACCCTGATGAAGGGATCCTCAAACTTGGGGGCCAGAGAATGGTTATCATGCCCGCTGATTCGATTGGGCAGTTGATTGGATTCATCATGAGAATCGGTGATGAGAACCTCGTTCACATGTTCCTACACGATATGGGTGTTGAAGCCGGACGCAGAGACGCAGAAAACTTGAAGGAAGAATTTCCACCGGATACGGATATGGATTGGGCAGCCCTAGGCCCCACTATTCACTCTTGGGAAGGTATCGTCAGGGCAATTCCTGAGGAAATCGAAATAGACCGTGAGACGCCATATACATACTGGAAAGGAACATGGGATAACTCGTTCATCGCGGATCAGTGGCTGGATCGATTCGGTGAATCTGATGAGGCTGTGTGCTCACTGCTTACAGGATATGCTACAGGTTACTCATCGGTCGTCGTTGGTGAAGAAACAGAAGCACGGGAACCGATGTGTAGAGCAAAGGGCGACGATAGGTGCGTGTTTGAGATCAAACTCAAGGGCGATTGGGAAGATTAGAAAAACACAATGAGATGTCCGAGAGGATGTCTCACCCACCACCTCGTTATTTATTCTTTTTTTGCTACGATTCGTGAGGTTCTTTCCTGATACTTATGGGTCCATTTTGGCGAATGATGATTTGCGGCCTAAATCATTTTTACTGGAGATCTAGTCCACGATGAGGAATGCATTTTCGTATCAGTTCACTCAGCTCTTCTCTGCTGGGAAGACCAGTAATCTGTGTGTTTCCAATCATCAGTGTAGGGAGTGCTACTATGTTCTCCTTCTCGCAGTCCTCAATTGACTTGTCAATAATCCGAATATTGTAGCCATAATAGGAAAGCTCCTGAGCTACACTCCGCACAAGCTTCATTGTTTCATCATGAAACATACAAGCATCGTTGGAAAAGACCTGCATCTTGATGGATTCCTCGTTCTTGATAGATTCAAGCGGATACAGCTTGTTTGGTTGATAGACCGACGGTTCCATTCTCATGGTGATGTGCTTCCTTTCTATTCGGCGTACTTAGGAGGCTTGAGTCGAATTTGTTGTTTGACAGAATGAACGGCGCGAAGGGGGATGGTCTCCCAGCTCATGCTATTATTCCTAGTTGATGGTCTTTCAACAACAACCAATGGTCCATGTTCCTCATCAAACCAGACACGTTTCACTCGACCGATTGGAAACCCGCGAAAATCACAAACGAGTTTATTCTTCAGAAGCCAGTTGGTGTCGTCGCTTGTCATTGCTCCTCAGTATCTCGATAAGAAACAAGACTAAGAGCCTATGTAAGACGAGGATTAGGCCGCAATAACACTAAGTTTGCGATATTAAGCTTCCATGTCTTCCTCATAGCCCCAGTCGACTATGGCCTCTTCTCCCGTTTTCATCAGACTTCCGCCAACACAATAACCAATCATGCACATGACAAGACCAATGATATTCAAAGAGCCACCGGTTACGATGAACAATCGTGAGTCGCTGACTTGCTTGTAACCAATATCTATGATTGTGGGGCCTTCAACATTGTCAAGGATTATGGTGTAGTTTCCAGGCTCCAAAGAAACGACAGACCGATCAACATACTTGGGCGGATCACTGTCTTCTATCCGGTCTTCATCATCCAGAGTCATGTTGATTACTTTCGTCTCCGAAGTTACATTGTTGATAATCACGAAATCCACTTGCATAACATTGGATGTCACATTCTCGGCATTGATGCTTACTGAAGCCTCAAACTCTGGATAGTAGCCAGAACGATCCCATATTTCAAATGTACCAACATGTCCTTCTCTTGCCATCAACCCAACATAATGGTAAGGAGCTGATAATACGATTGCTCCACCAAGCAGAATCACAAAGGCACCACCAAAATACAAGAATGCCTTCACTTTGTTAATCCGGCTACTCATCGGTAATCACATGGTTTGATGTAAATTGAACATTTAATCTTAGTGAACTCCGTGATGAAACATTGAAATTGAATCTGGTCGCCAACGTAGGAGAGACGAATATCGAGGACTATCTATGGCTCAATTTGATGCATTTGCTAGTGTGCAAGAAAAGATAGCATCCACGTCGAGTACGAATTCGAAAGCAGATTTCCTTTCTGAGTGGTTCAAATCTCTCAGTCCTGATGGAATCGGGACTCGCCCTTCGATTTGCCAGAATTATTTCCATTAGAGAAGATAAGGGCCCCGAAGATGTCACAAATATTGGTCAGCTTCGATGAATATTCGATAAGCAATTCAAGTATGAAGCCAGAAGCCAATGACTTCGGTTTGTGAACTAAAAGAATTGCAAGGTAGGCTTAAGAGGGTCAAAGTGAATAATCGATTGGGAGCTCGCCGCAATGATGGAGGAACCAGATTCGGGCAAATCCAATTTGAATCCGTACCTCAGATACTATGTACATGGCTTGCTATGGTCGATTATTCAGCAAGTTCTTGGAATAGGATGGTTAATCATAGTTATTCCTTTGATTCAAATCGGCCTTCTCTTTGGTTTGATACTCGGTTTCGCATTGCTATTCTATGGTATGGGGTATCTAAATCAAGGATTGATTGGAATCATATGGAATGGGAATCAAAGTGAGGATTGGAAGGTTGTTGTTTTTCACGGCTTCACGCTTTTTCTTATCCTAGCTACCTTGCATATACCCCTGAGCCTCTTCTTTGGTCCGTTAGTCCTCGCACGGACTTCGGGTCTTCCAGGTGCCATAGTTTTCATGATATTCGCCTTCCTAATGTACCCGATTGCAGATGGTCTTATTGCCAAAGGCGTAGGAAGTGCGTTTGTAGATGATGAATCTTCAAAGGGCTATTTCCCTACTGTTAATCGCCCTGAAGACATTGAAAGAGAGGCTGGGCCCCTTACCAAATGCCCATACTGTGAAGAGTTGTTTCCCTATAGAGATGATCACCTTTCTGAAGATGGTATAGCAACATGCCAACACTGTGGAGCTTCAATAAAGGATCCTCGTTATGAGTAAATCTAGTGTTGTGCACTCCAACAGAGAATCGAGGAAGTGGGGCTAGGATAAGAGAAGTAACTAAAGTGGAATTCATTTTGCAGTAGATACTGAGACAATGAAGGCGAAAATGGAGTAGTTTAATACTTGCAGGGTTGAACTTATCGATATGCTTTAGATTACGTGTAGGAGGAAACTAATGGGCAAAAAGGGAAATCCCCCTCTCTCTTCGCTCGTTCCCAAGCACCATTTTGCCGGTTTAAGCTTCTTCCGACAACCTCCCCTGGTAAACTGGAAATTCACCGATTCTGTTCTTTTCACGGCTTATGATTTCTATCGAACAAGCAGTTTTTGGGTAGAAAGAGTGATTCGCCAAGGAATGACGCTCAAGCAAGCTCTAATCGATATGGGCTTTCCAAAAGAGAACAGATCACTGGCCGATACCGGAGTGTTCTCGATAGAAGCCAGAAAAGCTGGAATTGCTAGGGAGTTAGGTATTGAACCCGATATTGAGCTAACAAATGAACAAATTTTCCATGCCTATTCGGTGTCCGGTGCGGACCTTTTTGTATCGCCGGACGAAATCGTTGTTCCCGATGATGGGAAAGAAGAAGTCAATGAGAAAATATCGACAATCAAAGACAATTTCCTTGACCTACTGGAAATCGTACCCCCATCTAAAGTTCTGGCTGTGATTCAGGCCCCAGATGAACCGACCGCCCAAGAACTGTTTGATTTCTACAAATCACACGGAATCACAACATTTGCTGCTGGTGGACTGATCCCTTTGTGGAAATCAAGCGCTAAGAAGCTTCGAGACATGTTGCAGTACATCAGGGAACTCACCGATGGCTACTGGCTCCATGCCTTCGGACTCCCACGAATCAGGTTACTGCCCTACTACATTCATATGATTGGCATTGATTCTGTTGATAGCAGCATGTTGCTGTATCTATCAGCCAAAAAGCGTTACCTAGAAGGGTTGAAAGCTATACCCGTTCGCAAAGCCGATTTCAGCAAATGCCAGTGTTCCGGATGTTCCAGTATGAAAAAGAAACCAGTTGCTCACAGCTATCAGTTCTTCATAAATCTCTATATCCACAACGTTCACGCTGCGACAAACTTAGCTTTGGAATCACAAGAAAAGTCCAAACTGGATAATTATATTGACAAGGTTGCTGAATATAGACAAAAACGACGAAAGAAGAAAGAGACTCGGCAGAAGCGAAAAATACCACAAAACGCATGGATGAACGCCAAGACCCTCCATCGAGAAAAATACATGACTAAAAAGAAGAAAGTGGATTCCAAAGAGAAAGCAAAACGCAGACCGTAGGCTTTATAGGCCTCTCTTGTCCGCAAAATCATGTATAGCTGGTGTGACCGAAAATGTGGTTCGAAATTAGTTTAATCCCCTTTGTTGTAATCGTCGTGCTGTTCGTTATCTTCTTTATCGTTCAGGAAGGTACGACTTGGCAGAAACATAAATATCTGGGTCCATTCGCAAGATTCATTCAAGCGTCAGCAGCACGAGGGTTCTTCACCTTTCTCATTCTAACCATAATGAGTATTCCAGCAGTCCTTGGTGTAATGCAGGGATTCTGGATTGATCGATTCATAAGTGGTAATTTGCCATCAGGAAACACATTTGTTGTCAATACTCTGCTCCTTATGTTTCTGATTTTGGCGATGATGCTCCCTGTAATGTGGGGTAGATTCAGAGCCTGGCGTCAAGCTGTTAGAGCCAAGTCAGAAGTAAAAATCAGATCTTCAACGTAGAAAGTCCGGCAACCACAGCCGGCTTTCTAGTCGGTTTGATTGGAATCTAGCACAGCTATGGATTACAATTCACGCCAGCTGTATAGGTTTCTCAAATACATCTAATATATAGTGTATCCGTACTTTTGTTGTCTGAGAAAGAGACTGATTGCTATCCAATCAGATTCCATGTTTTAGTATCAAGAGCAAACGTTTATTATGGATTTTAACAATTGTTAACATATTCTGGGGATATGCCGTTGGATGCTAAAGAACACAGAACAACAAACAAACTCATCAACGAAACTAGCCCGTACCTACAACAACATGCACATAATCCAGTAAATTGGTACCCTTGGGGCGAAGAAGCCTTCAAGAAAGCCAAAGAAGAGGACAAACCAGTTTTCCTTTCAATTGGCTATTCCACCTGTCATTGGTGCCATGTGATGGAAGAAGAATCATTTGAGGATGAAGAAGTCGCCGATTTGCTCAACGAGAACTTCGTATCAATTAAGGTGGATCGTGAAGAAAGGCCTGATATCGATGGACTGTACATGCAGGTAGCTCAGATGATGACTGGAAGAGGAGGATGGCCATTGACAATCGTGATGACTCCAGGCAAGGACCCATTCTTTGCTGCCACCTATATTCCGAAGGAATCTCATCACAGCAGGCTTGGAATGGTCGACCTTCTTCCAAAACTGGCTGAAGTCTACGAGACCGAACATGAGAAGATAGAATCCACGATAGCGAAGGTGAAAACTCGTCTGAATCAGATGCAGCAAGGAGTCTCCAGTGATATCCCAGATAGAAGCGTAATCGACGCTGCAACAGGGAAACTTTCAAACAGATTCGATGAAGACCACGGGGGTTTCGGAGTGGCCCCTAAATTCCCATCTGCCCAGAATCTAATGCTGCTCCTTAGATCTTGGAAGCATAATGATGACGAATGGCATCTGCATATGGTTGAGAGAACATTACAACAAATGAGGAAAGGAGGTATCTATGACCAGATTGGATTCGGCTTTCACAGATATTCAACAGATAGGAAATGGCTACTACCTCATTTCGAGAAAATGCTTTACGATCAAGCGATGCTAGTCTATGCCTTAATTGAGACATATCAAGCAACAAGCAATGAATACTATGCTGACATAGCAGCAGAAACCATCGAGTATGTACTAAGAGAAATGACATCAGAGGAGGGGGGTTTCTTCTCGGCTCAGGATGCAGATAGTGAAGGAGAAGAAGGAAAATTCTACATTTGGTCAATTGATGAGACAGAATCGATTCTAAACAAACAAGAATTCGAAGTTGCTACGCAGTTATACGGGATTCAGGAAAAAGGTAATTTTCTCGACGAGGCCACCCGAAAGAAAACAGGCAAGAATATTCTCCATGTCAACAAAGAGTCAAAGGAAGTAGCAAAGGCGCTCGGAATCGACGAAAACGAGATTCAAGATACTATTCAGACCATAAACACGAAGCTACTACGGCGTAGAAAAGAGAGAGTTACCCCTCTCACCGATGACAAGATACTCGTAGACTGGAATGGGCTTATGATTGCTGCATTGGCTAAAGCCGGAAGAGTACTGAACAATTCTAAGTATCTAGAAGCAGCCAGAAAAGCAACAGATTTCATACTGAAGGAGATGAGAACAGAAGAAGGAGGGCTATATCATCGGTATCGTCAATCCGAAGCTGACATAGATGCCTACTCTACTGATTATGCATTTCTAGTGTGGGGCTTGATTGAGTTGTATGAAAGCACGTTCGATCCAAATTACCTCTCGATATCAAAGCAGCTTCTGACATTTTTGGAAACACATTTCTGGGATGAAGACAATGGAGGTTTCTACTTGAGTGCTGATTTCTCAGAGGAGCTTATGGTAAGACAGAAACCAGCATTTGACGGTTCACTGCCCTCAGCTAATTCTGTTGCAGCCTATGTCTTCCTGCGGCTTGCGAGACTGCTGGGAAATTATGAATTGGAGAATGTCGCAGAAGAGATTCTAGCTGCTTTTGGGAAACAAATAGAGGCAAGACCTACTTCACACACAATGATGCTGGTCGCGCTCGAGTATCTTCTGGGCATGTCACGAGAAGTGGTTTTGGTTGGAACACGCAATAGCCAAGATCTACAGGCGATGATTAGCGCACTTCAGCAAAAATTTCTGCCTTCAGTTTCGGTACTCGTCAAGGATGATGAAAGCATCTCAGAAAAGCTTGCTTCGGTTGCCCCATTTACAGAACACTTTGATTCTGTCAATAAGCAGGCAACAGCCCACGTTTGTATTGATCAGAATTGTAAGCTTCCAACAACCAATCTCGATGAGATGCTGTCCTCAGTAAAAGCCAAGTAACATTGGAGAAATGTAGGAAAGTGTAGCGGTAAGTCCGGTTCAGTTTCTCTAAATCCACAAGATATATTGGGTGGATGAAAAACTTGAATGGACAAGTATGCGGGCGGCGGTTTACGCTGAGACTGATTATTTGTTATCTAACAATAGGCCCTCAAACAGAATCTCCCATCAGATGTGATACCCAATGAACATCCGTCGGAAAAGCGATGGCAAACCGGGATTCACCTTTCCATTGCCGACGTATTTCCTGGCTAAACTCGTGCATAGTTATCCCCAAGTTGGAGATGCCCTACATGGTTTAGAATCGCGATACTTGAATTCCAAATTGACAAAAACTAGAATCAAGAAGCCAATCTATGTAGTAGGACTCGCGCGAGCAGGCACTACAATTACGACACAGATGCTTGGGGAACATAACAAGATAGCAACGCACACATATCTGAACATGCCTATGCCATATCTTCCCTACTGGTTTCGAAGGCTGGTGAGTAATACATCAATCATGACACAGCCAACCGAAAGACTCCATAAGGATGGACTTATGGTAACCAGGGATAGCTCAGAAGCCGTTGAAGAAATATTCTGGCAGAGATACTTCCAAGAAACACTGGAGGAAGATAAATCCAGCATTGTCAAATATAATGGGGGCGATACGGCATTTGAGAGATTCTACAAGAGCCACATTAAGAAACTCTTGCTGTCTCAAGGAGCTAGTCGATATGCCTGCAAGAACAATTACAATGTTGCTAGAATGAAGTATATACAGGGTTTGTTTCCTGATGCGAAATTTGTCATTCTTGTAAGGAATCCATTCAGCCATATCGCATCACTTGCAAAACAAGACATGGTCTTGGAACGACTAAGGCATGAAAACCCCCTTCTTCAAGATTGGACCAAAATAATCGGGCACAGAGACCTAGGCTCGTGGAAGATATGCATCAACTTGAACGATGGAGATACTGTAAGATCAATTAGGAAACTCTGGAGCGAAAATGACACATATGTCAAAGGATGGGCCTTATACTGGAGTCATATCTACCGACACATCCAAAACAGACTCCAGCATGATAAGAAGTTGAATAGGAACTCATTGCTCGTAAACTACGAAACACTCTGCAAATCACCAAAGCATGTGATAGATGGCATATTCAAGCATATAGAAATGAATGATAGAGACTTTATACGAGTGAGAGAGAAATATTCAGAATTACTACATGAACCCGGGTACTATAGCGTTGAATTCTCTGAGAAGGAGAAAAAGGATATCATAGACGCAACCGGTAGTACTGCAAGAGAATTTGGATATGATTTAGCCGTTTGAAGTGGACTAATGAACATACAATACGGTTTAGCATTCGGCTTGCTCGAAGAGTATGGATTAATTATGCCCTCGTTCTGACTGATAACACTAGCCTTAATACTCACGACAAAAAAGTCGCATTTGCGACACCTTGGATACCAAGCCAGAGTGCTGATTTCGATGACTAGCAAACGATACACAACAGTAGCTTTTCTTCTTGTAATGATAGGACTTCTTCCTGCGATAACTACAATCACAATCGACTATCAAGTCACCACTCAGATACGCGCAGCAAAGGGTCAGTTCGTCGACTCAGAGTTGCCGCTCATATTTCATGAAGGAACTGTGGAGAGCATATCAGTGGAGGAATATGAGTCGATTGACGAAGCGTTGACAGCACTCAATAACGGCGAAGCAGACATCTTCGGTCATCCGATTAATGATTCCGATTATTCACTTGTAGATTCATATCCTAATATTGAGAAGCAATGGGCGTACGACAACTGGATTTACACAATGGCCATCAATACCAGATTCTATCCACTGGAAAACGTCTATCTTCGAAGAGCCATCGCCTACGGGATTTCCAAACTAGATATCGCCGAAGACGCCATGAACAACACTGTCGAGCCAGTAGATTTTGCCACTCCTATCACCAACGAGTACTCAATAGAGCGTGGAGAAGGCGGTAGATACTACGAACACGACTTGGCAAACGCAACAGATATGCTTGCTTCTGCGGGCATGTTGGATGTTGATGACGATGGTCTAGTCGAGGCACCAAATGGTAGCGAGCTTTGTTTGGATCTCTGGTACCCGAATGATGTACCAGGACTTTTTGATACAGCGCTTCTGATTTCAAATAACTTGCTAGACATAGGAATTAACAACACTCCAATTGGTATGAGCAAATCGATTCTGCAGTCCGAAATCAGAAACCATAATCAGACATACAGTCTTGCGCTCTATCATCAAGAGCTTCCTCCGTATAGTCTTCAATGGATTTCAACCACATTCAAAGATGAAAACCGCTTTGTGCCGGGAGAGAACATTGCCAATATCGATAATAGCCAGCTGAACGATATAGCGGCAGAATACGAGGATAACCTAGAGCTCTCGAAAGTAGAAACAATTGGTCAGGAAGCCATGAGAACGGTCAGAGACTTGTGCCCGATTATACCACTTTTCGAAGAAGAATGGCTTTCAGTCTATTCCGATGTCAACTTCGATGGTTGGATAAATGAGACTAATAGCGGAAGCTTCAGCATATGGAACCCAATTTCTGTGCAACCTAAAGGTTCACGAAGTGAGCTCCGGATAGCAGTACTTCCTTCATTTTTCGGCGAATTTTTCACCTCGCTTAATCCTTTTGATTCCAGCTCCCCTATAGATCACAACTGGATTGCTAGAGACTTTTTCAATCCATATCTGTTAGTATTTGACAGCCCTCTCGCCACATTGCCAAATGGAAAACCAGTCCCAAGACATGCCACATATTGGGAGATGCTTTTTCTGGGCCAAATTCCAGATATCAACAGCAGCCAAGCGAGGGCTAGGTACTATTTGGATCCTTCTGCAAATTGGACGGATGGAGAACAGATTAATGGACAGGATTATAGTTTCACGTATTCCTACTACTCTAATTACTCACTGATAGAAAACGCGGGGCTTATAGATTCAGTGAAAGTTGCTGGAGATTACAAAGCCGGTGTTACATACAATGCCAAGGATATATTCGCGTATCGAAAGCTTGGTGAGCTTCCAATCCTCCCGCGGCACATTATCGAAGGCATGTCTCCAACCAACTGGAACTTGTCTGTGGATACTTTTGTTGGGTCAGGCCCGTATATGATTTCCAGTTTTAACCCGGGAGAATCATTAGTGCTTGAGAAAAATGCAAACTACTATCCAGCAGTTGATACCGAGCCACCTGTTCTTGTTTCCAAAACAGTAATTCCGGACGATCCTATACCCACTGAAAGCGTACTCATTCGCGTAATACTCGATGACAAGAGCAGAATCACGAATGTGACATTAGAATACATCTACCAAGTGGGCAATATCAATTTCACAGAATCCGAGTCCATGATTGAGACTCCTTCTGGTTTTGAGGGCACAATTCCGGCACGAGCAACAGCGACCTCAGTCTTCTATGAGATAAAAGCCACAGATTCTTGGGGAAACTCTGCAGTAATACTGAAGGGATCGTATGCACGTGCTATTGAGGGCAACAACAATGGAATTCAGACCACTCTGCTGGTTGCAATAGCTGTTATCGGGGTCATATCGCTCACTGTGGTGGTCATAGCTCTGAAGTACAGGAAGTAAGCTAGCCGGACTGGTGGTTTTTGGACCACCAATAGACTGCTAAGCCTACTGACACCAAACCAACAATGCCCAGGATTATGAAAGGTGCATAGACGATCAGCGGATTGTTTGGCCATATTTCAGAAAGTGTCTCACCAGCATGAAGCCATGAATCAGCTATGGCTTGCAAATGGGTAGTGATGTTTCTGAGATCTTCTTCAAAGACTGTAAGGGTTCCTTCCAAATCACTCGATTGATTGAGTTGAATCGACATGCTGCGAAACACATCTACAACATGACCCTCAGCAGCACTCTCATTTCCTGGAAATATTAGAGTCGAGTTATCGGATAATACTTCGAAATTGTCCAATGCGTCTTCTGCAAAACTGGTGAAGGCAGAAAGATTGTATTCACTAAGAAATGAAGGAAGAGTCGATAGTGCTTGACGATAAGATAGATACTGCAAAGTCACCTGTGTCTGCAATCCAAGTCCTATGAAATTCAATATTTGAGACTGTAACCTCGGTGCGTTTGAAGCTTCTGAGAAAATGCTAAGAAACTCTGATAGTCCTTCTGCTGTCAAATCACGTGCCAATTGCGAGAACGCTTTTGCACCATAATCAAACAGATAGGCACCTGCACTGTTAGGATCATATGAGGACCCCACACCAAGTAAACGATCGCGGACATAAGGACCAAGTCGCTCTGCAATATCAGCAGTAGCACCTTCCTCGTTTGGTTTCAGTAGCATGCTTACGTAATACCTGTTACTCCATGCTTTGTTGAGAGACGTGTATGTAATTTCGGAATAGTTGCCTCTTCCATCTTCAGGATAACTACGGTTCTCACCAAAGGAACCTACTCCTGGATCCAGAATTGTTGCCTTTCCTTCTGCATCATCATAGCCAACTATGACCACAGCATGTGCCCCTCCTGTCAAACCCTGTTCTCGAAGAACATCATAATCGGCTGTTGGTAACCACGAAGGGTCAACACTTGCAACAACAGGATATCCTGTATCAATCGCTCGCCGCATAAGGTCAAAAGCGGCAGACTGCCCCTTAAGCAAACCAACTGATGTCCCTTGACTCCTCCAAACCTCCGCTTGGTCTTCAGCTCCTGCCAACTCCTCAGAAAGATACACGCTGAGATTCAGACCGTAAAGATCAGCTACGAACTGGGTAGGTTCAATTTGCTTATAGAGTACACCTGGAAACATTGTCAACGTATCATTGTATTTTATGTAAATGAAAGAGAATCCAGTCCCCGTCACTGAAAATAGGTCATACAAATCCAAATCCACATCAAGATAGTTTAGTACACTCGTCAAGGACGCCCAAGCGCAGAATCCGTTGATTTCCTGCCAAACATACGGAACGCCAGAAAGTAATTCAGATGAACCTGTCTGTGAAGTTACCGGATGAGCTGGTTCCGAGCGTGGGTGCTGAACCGGCGTAGAACCGATTACCAGAAGAATAATCAAGACGGTTGATACAACATGGCGCTTCATAGGAACTCTTGATTGAGGTTACTCAATTCATTTCATAAGGATGACGATGCTGCGGTTTGTCAGCTTTAGGTGAATCTACTAGGCTATTCCGCAAGTAGGTTATCGAGCTTCGATTTTGCCGCACGAATCTGTTGTATCGCTTCACAATCAGGGGCATAATCAAGTGGAGCTTCGCCTTTTCTCCCAGCAGCGCGTATTTTGTCGTCGTCCGGAAGGATTCCGATGAGAGAGAAACCTCCAGCAGTAGCCTCTTGCTGGATAAAGGCCTTGTCCTCTTGAGAACGAACCTTATTTCCAATAACGAAAACATTGTCATGGCCAATATCACCAGCGAGGCCCGAGATTCTATCAAGTGTTTCTATTGAACTCATGCTTGGTTCCACGACTACTATCAGGG
>WJIL01000090.1 GCA_014730275.1 Candidatus Lokiarchaeota archaeon
CGCTTTATGCAGGGCAAAAGAGACATGCAAGATGCAGCGAATCTGGAGGATCCTCAGTCCGCGAGTAAAGAGTATCTGAGTGCAGCTGAGAAATTCTCAGGCTATTTCCCCTCTAAAGCTAAAGAAGCATATGAACGGGCATTGTACTGTGCGTTGGACGCTAGAGACATCGATTTTTTCGAAAGAGCAATTCAACCACTCCTTGAAGATCTAAGCGAGCGGAACGCCCATGAGTACCTATTTCAGACTCAAGAATGGCTATTGGATGTAGCCATCGACATAAGGAGATACCTGCCCAGATATCTAGACCTGGTTTTGCAGAATTGCCCTGCTGGCGCCGAGGGAGTCAAAATGGGAATATGCTCAAATGTTGTTTCTCAAACCCAAGAAATGACTTCCATTTCACTAGCTCAACAAACAGTAGAGATTTTCCGAGAGCATTTAGATGAGACACAACTCTTCAACTTGAGCCGTGAGAGTGTACGTTCAAACCAACCAGAGAACCCCTTTTTTGAGCCTTTAATGCAAGAATGGCACCGCATAGCTCTCGATCGGAGGGAACCTGATGAGCTAATAGAACTAGCAGAATATGCTCCTAGTCGCGAGATTGGCTCCATACTATGTGAGGCCGCCGAAGCATTTCTCCAAAAGCGAGAACTTGGGAAAGCAAGAGACTTGATGGTTAGAAGATTAAGTATGGGACCCCTTGAATCTTCAGAATCCTTCCCCTGGGAACAGCTGATAAGCGCAGTAATCAATACGCACGGCCCCGTAATTGGACATGACTGTATTGAACCGCTCATTGATGCAGCCAAGGATACTGATGATGATCTATTCCATCAAATATCCATTCGCTTAATGGATGAACTTGTGGCTACTAAGAATTATCAATCGATTCTAAATTCCTCTGCTATTTTACTCGGGAAAGGAGTGATAACCCAAGCATATCTATCAGATATGATAGCAATATCTGCAAGAACAGTGTGCACTATCGGGGATTCTGTGAAGGTTCCATCTGAAGATATGTGGAGTGCTCTATGGCAAACACTCAACCTATATGAAGAACTATTCAATCAAGTTGAAATGATTCTTTCAGAGTGGACACAAAAGATTGTTGAAGCAATCTCACACTCAGCAGCAATATCTCGAAAGTGGCGGGAGTTTCTGCTGGATTCTATGAAGCTAGATGTGAAGGTTAGAAATGAACCCGCCTATGTGGTAGAGACGGGCATGGATGTATTTGATGATTTATCTCGAGAACAACCGGGAGAAGGCATAGAATTCTTAATGGCAGTTCATGATTTAATATCAGGCTTGGCGGAATCAAATGATGTTCAGAAATTGCTTGAAGAAGGTGCTAAACTAATCCATACTAATCATGTACTTGCTTCTGAATCAAGAATTGCATGGCTACAACAGGGAATTCAGTCTGTGTCTGATTCGGATTTAGAAGCAAGAGTAGAATACATTTCGTACCGCCAAGAGTTGAACTCAGAGAACTTTCAGAGCGCAATGGAGCATCTGAAAAAGCTTACCAGAATAACCAATATCTCCGACTCAGTCAAAGAAGAAATCAGTTCGGATCTGCTTTCAAGAGCGATTGAAAAGATACGAAAGACCCACCTCACACATGCCGAGGAAATCGACCTCCTCTTCGCTCTTATTGAATATCTGAATTGGGATTCAAAAGAACGATTTCTAAATGGCATCAGGAAATTGAACCCCTATGTTATCTCTTCATGGGATGAAAAGTCTATCTCCAAATGGCTTGAAAAATGTGAGAGCATTTCGAGCAATGACGATGAGCTGCAGAGAGATTTTCATAGTTTGTTAACAGAGAATACTCATGATTTTGTGGTGGGAAACAATCTACAGATGGCAATACACCTTGTTAGAAACCTACCCTCAACATATCAGGATTCTGAGACAGAAGAATTGATTCGAGAGATCAGTCGTGGGTTGAAGAGGGTAGAAGTAGATGAAACCAAGGTGTCAGAGTTCTTTCATCTCATCAGATTGATATCAAGCAAATACTCAGAAGTGATCCATAGAAATGAGGCAATTAGAGAGAAACTAGCTGACCAATTTCGTGTTGTTCTTGAGCAACATGAATCTCTCAGCCCCGAATATCTGGAAAACTATGCCCAAACAGGTGGCGTTTTGTTATCGGGGAAAGAATTTGCTGAATGGGTGAGTATCGTTGTGTCTTGCATATCTAACGAGGTTTTTGCTTCCATGCTAATGGATGTGACAATGGACAAGGTCAAAAGATTCAGTGAAACTTACGATGTTTCTTTTCTTACTGAGGTTCCTAAAGTAAGTAGTTTGATTCTTGAGAAAATGCCGAATGAGGATGATCGAGAGAAATACAGTGTGGACATTCATACCGCAGTTAAGAAAGCCCTTCTCGGCGAATCGATACCAAAGAAACACGCAGAACACTTTTTGGAATCTATTCTGAGTTGGACAGACAAATCGAAAATCATCAACTCCCTTCTTCCCGGAATCAGAAGCAGTTTGTCGAAACTAATTAGGACCATTGGAGCAAGTTTGCTTAGAGCCGAATCGAAGCAAGCTGAAAGGATGCTTTCCAATTTACTGAGCACGGTCGAGATGTTAGATGATAGTCCTTGCTCAGATTATGTTGTGGAACTATACAAATTGACAGATTCAAAGCCAACTATACACC
>WJIL01000091.1 GCA_014730275.1 Candidatus Lokiarchaeota archaeon
CCTCATCAATAGAGATTCTGCGATAGACAACATTTGCGTAGAAATATCGAGGATTTTGTACATATGGTGCAACGGAAACATTCAGCCATTCTGGAACTTTATTCAATGGAATCGTTGGTACCTCCCCCTCAAAGGCGCACCATGCTTTCGAGTAGGGCCTAACTTTCATTCCCGTTTTCTCACCAAATATTCTAGCGGGTAGAGATTCATCGGTCACTTCGCTCTCTAGAGGGATGATTTTTGACCGTATCTTCACATGATAGTTGAATTCGTACCACTTTATGGAAGGTGCCTCTCCTATGGCTTCATTCAGAATACCTAGTACGTCATTGACATTCGCAACCAGAAGCTGTGTTTCCTCTGAACTCAGTGAAAGATGACCCCTATCTGCGTTGTATATTATCTGAAGCCCATTCTTTGATATGCGTTCCAATTTCATTTGAAGTCCTTTATTGTCTACTGCCATCAGAGTTCCTCCCTCTGTTGGGGGATTGTATCCGTTTTGGACAGCTTCTTCAGCGAATACAGGAAACTCAAATGGTTGTGGGCTAGAGAATCCGATTGTTAGTTCTGCTCTAATAGCAATGAAACGCATTTTTTATCCTCTATGAATTATCTATTTATGGCTCTTATATTATTCGATGAATTTAGTGTTTCCGAGTTAATGCAAGTGCAGTTGCACTTAGTGTCTCAAAGCTATAGGATATCAACAAGCACTGCGTATCTTGACATTAACAGGTATCCTAATGAAGTCATATCTCTGAACATAGAAGCAATTTTGGGCTCTTCTATTCAACTTTAACTACGTCTTGATTTTTTAGAATGAGTCGAACATTAATCTATTCAGAAGAAAGCTCTTTGAACAGACTCTTATTCAGTAGAGCTTCAAGATTAATAGGCCCTCCGCAATGACCGAAGAGAAGATTCCCATCGAACATCCGTGGAGCAAATCTGCTAACGAAGTGTTAGCTGAACTGGATGTAGATCCCCAAGAGGGTCTTAGCAATGAAGAGGTCAAGAAGAGGCTGCAGGAGCATGGCAAAAACCGTCTCCGCGAAGTCGCCAAGAGAGGCATACTGGACATTCTAGTCGGGCAATTCAAGAGCCTCATGGTCGTGATACTTCTCATCGCGTCGATTCTGGCATTCATCTTCGGTAACACAATCGACGGTCTAGCAATAGGAGTGGTCATTGTTATCAATGCCGGCGTCGGTTTCGCCACAGAGCTCCGCGCCGTCAGGTCCATGGAATCACTTCAAGAACTTGGAAAAGTAAAAGCCAAGGTTCGGCGAGGCGGAAACATCCAGGAGATAGATGGGGAGAACATTGTACCCGGTGACATAGTTCTCATCGAGGGAGGAGATGTACTCACTGCGGATCTTCGTCTTGTTGAAACCTCGAAGCTGCAGGTAAACGAAGCCGCCCTGACTGGAGAATCTGTCCCGGTTGGAAAGGACGCAGAATCAGTTGATGCAGATACCCCTGTAGCAGACCGAACCAGCATGGCCTTCAAAGGAACAGCAGTCACACGGGGTTCAGCCACTGGGGTCGTGGTGCGGACCGGTATGCAGACAGAAATCGGTGTTATCTCTTCCATGGTTCAGAGGGCAGAGGAAGAAGTCACACCACTAGAACGACGGCTCAACAACCTAGGAAATGAGCTGCTGTGGGTGACTCTTGTGATAGGTGCTCTCGTGACGGTAATCGGGGTTTTCAGCGGAAAGGAGCTCTTCCTGATGATTGAAACCGGTGTCGCCCTTGCTGTGGCCACTGTCCCGGAAGGCTTGCCGTTGGTTGCGACTCTGGGTCTCGCGCGCGGAATGTGGAGGATGGCTCGTTGCAACGCTATAGTGAAACGACTCTCCGCTGTCGAAACTCTTGGGACAACGAGCGTAATCTGTACCGACAAGACAGGGACTCTCACAGAAGGCAGGATGACTGTAACCGAAATTGCGCTTTCGGATGGTTCAATCGAGGTCACCGGAAAGGGAATGGACCTGGAAGGAGAATTTCTTCGCAATCAGGAATCCGTTGATCCAAAACAAGATGCTCTGCTACGCACGCTGCTTGAAATTGGTATATTTGCCAACAGGACATCTACCGAAATCGAAGACATCGAAGAGGACGATATATCTGTTGGAGATCCCCTTGATATTGCCCTCGTGGTAGCTGCGAGAAAATCTGGAATCGACCCCAACGAACGGTTCGAAGAAGCTCCACAGGTCAAAAAGAAAGCCTTTGATCCCGAACTGAAGATGATGGCCAGCTACAACCGCGATGGTGAAAACATCAGGATTTCTGTGAAAGGTGCGCCTGAGGGGGTCTTGGAATCCTCTTCAGGAATCCTGACTCAGGACGGAACCGTGAACCTCGACGAGAAGGAAAGAGAGACATGGATGCAACGGAACGAGGAGCTTGCAGCTGATGGACTCCGTGTTATAGCACTCGCGCAGAAAACAGTGGAGAACAAGGATGCGGAACCCTATTCAGATTTGACATTCGTTGGCTTGGCGGGTCTTCTAGATCCAGCCCGAGAGGACGTGCAGGATGCAATTCTGGCATGCAAGAACGCTGGCATCCGGGTTGTGATGGTAACCGGCGACCATCCAGAGACTGCAAAGAAAATAGCCAAAGATGTCGGCCTTATTGAGGAAAACGGGATTCGTATCATAACCGGAAAAGAACTAGAGAATCCTGACGAGATGTCTGAAGAAGAACACAAGAACGCACTTGATGCCACAGTCACTGCGAGAGTTTCTCCAAAGCAGAAACTTGACCTCATTGAGCTCTATCAGGATCAGAATAGAGTTGTAGCCATGACAGGCGATGGGGTAAACGATGCGCCAGCTCTCAAGAAAGCAGACATAGGCGTCGCGATGGGCAAGCGGGGCACAGAGGTTGCACAGGAGGCTGCGGATTTCGTACTCCGCGATGATAGATTCTCCACCATCGTTTCTGCTGTCGAAGAAGGACGTGTTATCTTTAACAACATCAGGAAGTTCGTCTTGTATCTGCTCTCATGTAACATAAGCGAGATTCTGGCGATTGCGCTCTTCTCGCTGTTGCCAATCCCCCTTCCAATCCACCCGCTTCAGATTCTGTTTCTGAACCTAGTCACTGATGTGTTTCCAGCTTTCGCGCTCGGTGTCGGTGAAGGTGACCCTGCTGTCATGGATCGTGAGCCAAGGCGGGCAGATGAACCCATCGTCAATCGCGGTCACTGGCTTTCCATTGGAGGCTACGGGTCTTTGATTACGGGAACAGTGGTAACCTCTTTTGCCATCGCATCCGCCATTCTGGGATTACCTGCAACGGTGAGTGGTACTATAGCATTTCTGACACTGGGCTTTGCACAGCTCTGGCATGTATTCAACATGAGAGTATCAGAATCGGGACTGCTCAAGAACGAGGTCACGACAAACGCATATGTTTGGCTGGCAATCGCAATCTCCATTCCTCTCCTCATATTCCCAGTCTATGTGCCCGGACTCTCAGGTCTCCTCAGAGTAGTTGATCCTGGATTACTCGGGTGGGGAGTGATATTCTTGATGAGCACTATCCCACTGGTCATAGGGCAGCTCTGGAAGGTAACGCGGAAATATCATCCAGAGAGCCTGAGATTTCAATGAAGCAGCAACTGGCCATTGAAGGCAGTCATTGAGAGCGAAGCAGCGATACAGAAATGATACATATACCCTTGATGAGGTAACCTTGATGGATGGACGGGAACGCAAGTGAGCGCTGGGTTTGCCATCAGAATGAAACCGAAAACGGGGGAAGAGGTAGAGGTAGAAGTCAATCCCGCAAGGGAACTGATCAATCTTATAGATATGGACCTCACTTCAGTTGAATTCGTAAACCTTGATTCCATGACTCTGATTCGTAGAATCGACCTAGCCGGAAACAACTTGGAAACTATCGATTTAGATTTCGTGGAGCATCTTCCGTATCTGAATACGATTCGGCTTTCTAGAAATCAAATCAAACATATCGACCTTGGACCACTAGCCCATCTTGACGCTCTGAGAGTTCTGAAACTCGGGGCTAATAAACTGGAAACCATAGACCTTTCGCCACTTGCACATAACAATAGCTTGGGCAAGCTGTCGCTAAAAAGGAACAATCTCCGAGAAGTTGATTTGAACCCTCTCAAAGGGTGCACATCACTGGAAAGATTGTACCTGAATCGTAACAGGCTTGAACGTCTGAACTTGGAGCCGCTTGCTGAGTGTACATCGCTTGAAACACTGAATCTAGCGGAGAACAGTCTTGTCGAGCTTGATGTTGAACCGCTCTCTGGATGCCCAAGACTAGATCGCCTATCCTTGAGAGAGAACAAGTTGGAAAGAATCAACCTTTCTCCGTTAAGTGAGAACCATCGGCTCAAGGAAGTTGTGCTGATTACGAACCAAATTCAGGAAGCAGAATTGGCCCCTCTCAGGGGTCTAGAAAGATTCAGTTTGAGCGAGAACCAACTAACTGATGTTGATCTAAGTCCTCTGCAGTCTTCCACGAATATCATCAGTTTCGGTATACACGATAATTCGCTATCCAGTATTGATTTGAGCGTATTGAGAAACTGCAAGAATCTGACACATCTTGGCCTGGCAAACAACGAGTTTGAGGACATCAATCTGGGACCATTAGCTGGATGCCCCCGCTTGGAGGAGCTATATCTCAAGGATAATCCGGTAACTTCTATCGATCTTTCGCCACTATCCTCGTGTGTTTCGCTAAGAAAACTGGATATTCGGGGTACCCGCTTGGAGAGACTTGACATACAGCCCCTTCTTGAGCTGCCCTCTTTCATGTATCTGACTATCGATGATGATGTGTCTCTAGAGTGGCAAGAAATCAACCTAACCATGATGGAGCAACATCTTGAGTTCCTAAAACGGCTCGTTCATATACTGGAGGAGAGAGGGGAATGGAAGAAGGCAGTCCGGCTTTGTGATCAAATCCTCCGTTGCACTCCTGAGAATACCTGGGCATGGACTCGGAAAGGTAAACTGCTTATTGAGTACGGTATGGGAAATCAGAAGAATGATGCCGATATGGTCCTTTGATTTGCTCGTAGAGCCTGAATCACTGCGCAGCAACAAGATGATTATCATCACTTCAACCGAGCGATTATATTTCAGTCGTTAGATGAATGAGTGCTAGCCTGCTGATGCCCCATTTATTCAATCAATTCTTATTAATTCGGACAATATCGATGGACTTGCTGGTACGGCGGAGTAGTTCAGTGACTGCATCCTTGACTGCATATGGCGGTATCAATGAAATCGGCGGAAACAAGCTCCTTCTGAAGATTGACAATTCTTCTCTCTTTCTTGATTTTGGGCTTTCCTTCAAAGCAAAAGGGCGATTCTTCGAAGAGTACATGAAACCTCGTTCCAAGACTAAGCTGCATGACCTTCTGAAGCTATCCTTGCTTCCAACTGTTGATGGAATCTATCGGAAGGACGCTTTGAGTCCAGAAGGCATGGAGAATCTGAAAAATGACCAAGCGAAGAGACTCTGGGAATCAGATCTGCAGAGCTATGAGGAAGCGAAGGATAAATGCGATTGGACCCCTGACGCAGTGTTCTTATCGCATGCACATGATGATCACTGTGGATATGTGCCATTTCTTGGAGACATCCGCATTATCAGCACCGATACTACGCAAACTATCCTTGAAGCAGTAGCAAATATTGGAAACAAGAACGGTTTTGATGATGAGCTACTGCATCAGA
>WJIL01000092.1 GCA_014730275.1 Candidatus Lokiarchaeota archaeon
AGATCGGCTTAGGAGGGGCTAGAGGTCATTACACTTTGCATATGATTCATTTACAACAAAGTCAGACAGCTGAAAAATATGGATATCCCTTAACTATTACCATCAAAGGCATGGAAACACGAAACACGGAGAAAGTGTGAACAAAAAATGTCGCTTTCAAATCAGACATCTGGACTCATAGTTGGGCTCATAATTGGCCTGATTGTTGGAGGTGCTGGTGTATTCATCCTTGTACCAGGAGGACAACCAACCGGCGCACCTCAGTATACAATCACCAGTTCAGGCTCGACGACCGTATTACCGCTCTCACAGGAATGGTCTGAGCAAGTTACGGATACATATCCTAACATTCAGTTCAATCCTTCAGGCGGTGGTTCCGGTCAGGGACAAGCCGATGCCGCGGCAGGTGAGGTTGACATAGGCGCGTCAAGCTCCTACCCCGGCGAGGACTACGCTACGAACAACCCAAACGTCGACATTCTACCAGTTTCTGCTGATGCACTCGCAATCGTTGCCAACACAAATGTCAATGGCAGTACCTTCAAGATGGATTGCGACATGGCTGTGGCCATCTTCAGTGCACAGATCACAACCTGGGAAGACTTCGAATCAACTTTTGATGTCAACATTCAGGCAACTGGTGATATCAATGTCTACGTTCGCTCAGATGAGAGCGGTACAACAGCCACATTTACAAAATGGCTTGAGACTGTCAACGAAACTGATGGTATGAACGGAGAGGATTACTATTGGACGTACGGTCACGATGAGGCCATGAGCTGGGCTGAAGGACTGACGGGTGCTCAGGGTAATCCTGGTGTCGCCAATTCGGTAAAAGATGATGAGAACGGTATTGGCTATGTGGGTTTCGCTTTCACAGAAGGACTCACCCCCATCAGCCTATGGAATCCGGGCAATCAGGAGTGGGTCGAAGCAACTACTGTGAATGCTTTGAAGGCTATTCCGAACACCATTAACGATCCCGGAGTCAATCTCTTCAACTCGGACAGCACTGGCGCATATCCAATTGCTCGGTTACTGTTCTATCTCGTTCCGCAGGATACCCTTGATTGGTATACTATCATCTTCCTAGATTGGTGCCTTTCCCAGGGTCAGCAGTATATCGACGACGTTGGCTATCTCGCTATTGAAGGGACAGCTGCGTGGGATTATTCTGTTGAACTCCTCGCGGGCATGAGCCCGGCCAGCTAAGTGCCATAGATTAAACAGGAGACCTCTCGGGACAATCCGGAGGTTCTCCTCAGTTCCTTTATTTCCAAATTGTAAAATCTTGAAAAAATCCTCGAATTCCCTCAAAAAACTTTAATCATAGACCCAATAGCGAGGCGGTAGACCCAAATTGACTTTCGACGAAAAGGATCAGGCTTACGAGATTGATTCTGAAATGGAGGCCGACGTCGGCATCTTCGCGCGTCTACGGGTTGGCATCCAAAATTGGATTGATGATATTCGTTATGCGAAGGGACCTGCACGAAAGGATTTGCTGGGTCGATTCATTTTGTTCATACCTGCTGTTGCAAGCATATTCACCATACTGATGATTCTTCTTCTTCTCGTCTACGAAGCTACCCCCATATTTGCTCATCCCGATGGTGGATTAGGAATAATTTTTGATTCAACATGGGCACCTCAACTGCCCGATAATCCATCTTACGGCATTCTGATTTTCATTGTAGGATCTTTTACTACCACGTTTCTCGCCATTGGAATAGCAGTACCACTAGGCTTGGGAGGAGCCATTTTCTTGAGTGAATTCTGTCCAGCACAAATACGAACTCCTTTGAAAATGATTGTTGAAATGATGGCGGCCATTCCTTCCATCGTGTATGGTCTCTGGGCATTCGTAGTACTCCGGCCATTCATGGATGACGCCTTTGCCCCCTTCGTCCAAACCAATCCGCTCACAAGCTGGATGCCATGGTTTCAGGGTAGCCTGAAAAATGGCTATTCTCTTCTGACAGGCGGAGTCATACTGGCAATCATGCTGCTGCCAACCGTGGTTACCGTTTCATACGATGCCCTGCAATCGGTTCCCGGTACGTACAGAGAGGCATCTTTTGCACTTGGAGCCACAAAATCCGAGACCGCTAAGCAGATTGTTCTATCCGCCGCCCTGCCTGGAGTGGGAGCTGCAGTTGTACTATCTCTTGGTCGTGCTGTGGGGGAAACCATGGCTATACTAATGGTAACGGGGAACAACTTCGGGATACCCTTTACTCTATTTGACCAGTGTTATGTTATGACAAGCATAATTGCTAACCAAATGGGGGCCGCTTACAATCGACCTATTTGGCGATCTGCCCTCTTCTCAGTTGCACTTGTACTGATGATAATGAGTGTAATTTTCACGTTGATTGCAAAGCTGTTCATTCGGTGGGGACTCAAAACCAGAGGTATGAGCTGAGGTGATATGAATGGAAGAACGACCATTACGTTCCTGCGAGGATGAAGAAGCTTACCCCGAAGAAAGCAGTGCAGGAGTGGGGCCACCTGAAATACCATTAACGACTAGAATCTCCACTTATCTGCGCACATATACGAAGTCTAAGAGACACTTCACCGACCTTCTGTTCAAAATTGGCCTAGGCCTTTGCGCCCTTCTAGTCATAGCTCCATTCTTTCTCATTCTGATTGAAGTTTCGTCTACAGGTTTTGCCGTTGTGTTTGGAAGCGGAGAAGGTGAGGGGCTTGAATTCTTCACGACATATCCGGGCGGTGGGCTAACTGGTGGCTTGGCACACGCATTCATTGGAACATTATCTCTGGCTGCTGTAGCAGGAATTGCAGGAATTCCAATTTCAGTTCTGGGAGCAGTCTACATTAACGAATATACTGAAGCTGGAATAGTGAGGTCAGCTATTGAATTTGCTGCAGATGTGCTAGCCGGAATACCTTCCATCGTCTTTGGAGCTTTTGGTTTGGCGCTTATTGTTGATGTACTCAATTTTGGAAAAGGTTTGATGGCAGGCGGACTTACACTTGCCTTCATGATGATTCCCACCATTCTACGGACGACGCAAGAAGCTCTTCGAGCGGTACCCATGTCATTGCGAGAAGCTTCACTCGCGCTTGGAGCAACTCGATGGACCACCACATGGCAGGTTACGGTCAGGTCGGCATTTCCGGGCATCGTTACAGGAGTACTCCTAGCTTTTGGCCGAATCATAGGAGAAACCGCGCCGTTGATATTCACAGCAGGAAACTCGCTTCGTGCTCCAACAGAGCTTTTTGGAGCGGGCTCATGGGTAGCATCTGTTCCATATACGATATACCTCTACACCATCGATCCTCGACCCTATCTTCATCCAAAAGCGCATGCTGCAGCGCTTGCTCTCATGATGATAGTGTTCACCATCGACTTGATTGCTAATTATATATCCATCAAATTCACCAGGAGACTAGTTTGACGTTGTCAGGCGAACATAAAATTGAAGTTGAAAATCTGTCAACATGGTTTGGCAGGAAGCAGATTCTGAAAGACATTTCTTGTTACTTCGAAGACAACAGCGTTACAGCAATCATGGGCCCTTCTGGTTGTGGCAAGTCTACATTTCTCCGCACAATCAATAGGCTCAATGACGTAGTAGACGATTTCAAAATGACTGGTCATATCTACATCGAAGGTGAAGACATATACAGCCGTCAAGCAAACGTCTACAATCTGCGAAGTAGAGTCGGGATGGTTTTCCAACAACCCAATCCCTTTCCAATGAGTGTCAGAGACAATATTACTTACGGGCCTAGATTACATGGTATACGCGACAGAGAACAGCTTGACAGGATAGTGGAAGATACATTGAAGAGGTCTGCTCTTTGGGACGAGGTGAAAGATGATTTGGACAAGCCCGCACCGGATCTTTCAGGGGGACAACAGCAGCGTCTTTGTATAGCCAGAGCCCTCTCTGTTGACCCTCCAGTCTTGCTTATGGATGAACCAGTTTCATCTCTGGATCCAATAAGCGCTGGCAAAATCGAGGATCTCATCACGAATCTGAAAGAGGATTATACAATTATTCTGGTTACTCATAATGTTCAACAAGCATTCAGAGTGTCAGACATAGCGGCGTTTCTGTATTTGGGTGAACTAGTAGAATTTGACGAAACAAGCAAGATTGCTGAGAATCCTGAAGATGAGAGAACTGAAGCATTTATCACCGGTAGAATAGGATAGTGTCACGATGAGAAGCCAGCTAGAATTTTACTTAGACGAAATAGGTCGAAAACTTGAAAGAATGGAAGAGCTTGGAACGCGTGCTCTTATGAAAGCAATGGAAGCCTTTGGAGAACTTGATACTGAAATCGCAGAAGAAGCTAAAGCCATGTCTGAAGATATTGAAGAGCTGGCTCAAAAGGTGGAAGAAAACGTCTTCGAGACAATCGCTCGTCGGCAGCCTGTGGCTTCAGATTTGAGGAAGCTTTCAACATACTTGCTCGTAGCACATCATCTACACCGTGTAGGAAGATACGCCGAGAAAATTGGTCGCATTGTATATCTGGTCGAAGATTCTGAGCACTACAAGGAAATGGAATCCTTGCCCTATATGGCGGAGCTAGCTAAGGATTGTCTGGATATTAGTATCAGAGCAATTCTTGAAGAAGACCTATCAGAAATCAATCAGCTCGAAGAATTGGAAGCAAAAAGCGACAAAGAAACCGAGGAAATGTTTGCAGAAATTGTCGAGTTCCTTCGCGAGCGAACCGATATTATCCAGATGTCTATGATGTACATCATAGTTGGCCGTTACTTCGAACGGGCAGCAGACCAAGCTTTCAGTATAGCTGAACGGGCGGTATACATGGTGAAAGGTGAACGGGTAAAGCTTGGCTTAGCATACAAGGAAAAGCAAATGGAACAGCCTCATTGATCTAAGACTGACAGACATTGGATATCTATATCGGCTTACTGGGTTTAGATGCTATTGCCTTAACCAAGTTGTGAAAAGCTTCATCGACATTTGTATCCTCGAGAGCACTAGTACGAACACGCTCAATGATATCTTCCGTCATTGATTCCTGCACCTGTTGTCGGGGGACTATAGTTTCAAGGTCGATTTTGTTTTCCACCATGATGACCGGTACATGGCCGGCACCAGAATGCAAGGCAGAAAGCCAGATATCTATGTTTGACAATGTTTCAGGTCGGGTAGTATCAAAAACGAATATTGCTCCTGAGGCATGCTGACAGTACTGTTGCCTGAGTTCTGCAAAGGATTCCTCCCCGCCAAGATCCCATATGACCAGCTTGTATGTCCTCGACGCTAGGGTAATCGTCTTCACGTGTAGAATGGCTCCGATTGTTCGGCCTGCATCTTGACCAAACGTGTCATATACGTACCGCTGCACCAAGCTTGTCTTCCCCACGGCTGTATCGCCCAAGAGGATGATCTTTCGAACAAAATCGGGCTTACGCGACATACAGCATTACTATGAAAATCATATGACTTAAGGTTTGTTGAAGCAACCGTCTCCCGGCTCGGTATCAGGCATTTCACACGGTTTCTATTCCTCTTCTTCTGTGAGATGCACCAGTGTCTCGAATAACATGTCTACATTGATATCTTCCGTAGCACTCGTACGTACAAGCGGAAGGTCGTACTTATTCATAAGATGGTTTGTTTTACCCTGTGAAGCCCTACTTTCCAAATCTATCTTGTTTTCGCAAAGAATAACAGGGATTCTCCCCGCGTTGTTGACTATCTGGTCAAACCATTCCTCGATGTTCCCCAATGTTTCGGAGCGCGTTGTGTCAAAAACAAAAATGGCACCGGACATTCTTTTGAGAATAGAATTGAGTACATACTTTGAATCGGTATCCAAGCATCGCGGTACCCAAATAACAAGCTTGTACTGTCGTCTGTTCAGCTCTATGTCTTTGATATGGAATGTGTTCTGGTCATAGCGATGAATACTATCATACACATATTGCATTACCAGACTTCTTATGCCAACATCGTCGTCGCCCAGAAGCGCGAACTCCTTTAGATGAATATCTCCTACCCGCATGAGAAAATTCACTATCAAAGAATAGTATAAACTTTGCCAGCAATTCGTTTGAAAGCTAATTGCCTTGAAAAAGAATTTATGTTTGGGGAATTAGTTTGATAGCTTGCATCCATAATCATGCAATCTCAGTGCATTCCAAAAATGAATTGAAATGTAACTTCATAGGCTTGCTTGAATGATCGATGACACTAGGTCTGGGAGAGTTTTCGATTCCTAGCACGTTCAATCATTTCTTTTGTCATCTTGGTGAAAGCTTCCTCAACGTTGGTATCTTCTTTCGCGCTTGTACGGACAAAATCAACATCATACTTCTCAACGAGTTTGTTGACACGTTCTCTCGACACTTCACTGACGAGATCGATTTTATTCTCGCACATGACCAGCGGTATAGCGCCTGTAACGTCGTACAATGCAGTGAGCCAATCATCAATCCGATCTAGGGTTTTGGGCCGTGTTGTATCAAAAACGAAGAAGGCTCCAGAAGCATTCTGGAAGTACGCCTTTCTCAGCTGAGCGAAGTTGTCCTGACCAGCAATGTCCCACACGACCAGCTTCACAGATATGTCCCCAAGATCAACAAGCTTGACATGGATGTCAGTACCAATGGTCGCCAAGTAATCATGTTCAAATGAGTCGTATACGTATCGACCTACAAGACTTGTTTTGCCTACGGCTGGGTCTCCTAGAAAGACTACCTTGAATAAATAGGCTACCTGATCAGACAGTTCCTCAACTCTCCAAGACGTCAGTATTTTGGCTTGTTAGCATAGGAGAAAATCCACATCTAATAAATATGTGCCATATCGCGCTTTCGAGGGAATTCTACTGGTCTTGGCTCATGGCCGGCTTTGGAAAACAAAACAGTTTGTACCAAAACCCAGAAAAGGGAGCACGTTTGTTCGCACATAGGCGTCGCAGGATGAGAATAGGTACATTTGCGAGAGAGACTGAACAAGTCAGAAAGGCCATGGAATATGAACCTGATTTCATCGACCTGAGGCTAGATTTGAATCACAGTATAGATTTCTCTGAAACAACCGAGATTCTACAGAAGAATGACGTACCATGCACTCTTCATCTTCCCTCCAGCCCCGAGTGGAGCCCTATGGATTTGCCGCGAAGCGTCATTCCGTTTATAGACATCGGAGGCAATATTGGTGCCGAGCTCGTGACCATACATACAGCGCTTTCTCCCTTATTTTACTCAGACAAGGTCATAGATCAATTCCTTCAAGCTGTGCCTCTTGCATGTAAAGCAGCAAAAGAAGCAGGGGTCACGCTTGCCATAGAAACTCTCGGGCTGTACTACACCGAACTTACACTGCTGTTCGACAGATGTCCAGATGTTCAAATAGCACTCGACGTTGGTCATGGCCAGATATTCGCTATGAAGAATCGTGCTCTTGCAATCATAGAATCCTACATGGACCGCATCAAATTGGTCAACCTGCACGATAACCATGGCAGTCAAATGGTTGAGGAAGTCTATAAACTCCGAAAAGAACACGAAGTGACCCGGGAAGAAATGCGTGATATGGCACGCGACTATGATACGCACCTCCCAGTTGGAGAAGGGGAAATAGATTTCGATCCAGTGCTACAGAAACTCAAAGAGAAATCCTATGACGGCCGATTCCTTATGATGTGTACAGACCCTTCGCGGTTCCCTGAGGAACGAGAGACTTTCAAATCAATGTGGAAGAATGTCTAAGCTAGGTCTACAAGACTATCAACGAGCTTGTTAACCTGCTTCAATCCGTCTTCGTCATCTGCCTTTTCGAAAAGGGAGCGCGCTATCCTGAGGATTTCCTGTGCTTTTCCATCCTTACCCTGCACAACAAAGAATCTTGCTTGCTTGAGTCGTGCCTCGCCCATCTCACTGTAAACCGTGTCCGGATATGTGAATCTATCGACACCAAATACATTCCCGCATTCAGGACATGTTGCCACGTATTCGCCTTCCACATCGGAAATTTCTCTTTGCGAGGGAGGTGCTTGGGGCTCGAATTCGCCGGTTTCATCCAAAGGTATACTGTCGAGTTCTTGGGCGTCTATAGATTGAGCGGCAACCTCTGCGTCCTCCTGTGTGTATCTGGAAGACTGAAATTCAGAGGATATTTTTCGAGGGACTGGTTCCGGTTCCTCTAATTCTTGTGCGCTGATCTCTTCAGCCTGAGCTGCTTCCTCTTCTTTCTTGACAAAAGCAGATTCTGAACCTAGGATTCGCCGTTCGATTTCTTCCTCGTGCGAGCTCCGAGAGGGTTTCTGTTCAGGTTGTGGCGGAGTTGGAGGTTTAGTCGTAGCCTGAGCCGTTGTTTCAGCTGGAGTATCGACTTGACTCTCAGCTGGGGGCTCCGATGGGGGCATTGGTTGGGGTTCGGGCTGGGAGATTTCTTGTGGTTCCTTCATCAGCTCATGGACTTCGCTGGCCCTGAGCATTCTAGTCTCCACTATTCCTGGACGATCATCATCAACCAAGGCTTGGTCGCCCCGGGCAAAAGCGTCCTGCGCTTTTTCAAGTTCAGATTTTCTTACAGATTTACCCCGTCTTACCCTATTTCGAGCTACTTCACTTGGTCTTACCCATTCATCTCCTGATGTAACAGTTGATGATGAGGGTGTGCTTTCTTCAGGAGTGGGCTCAGAAGCTGCTTCCTCAACTTCAGGTTCAGAAGCAGCTACTTCCTGTCTAGCAGGTTGCGGCTCGGGGGGAGAAGGTTTCGAACTAGACGGTTTACTAGGTGCAACTAGGCGCTTTCCACACCTGATGCAGTACTTCCTAGTTACTTGGTTCGCCTTTCCACAATTCTGACATATCCTCAATGTGACTCTCTCTCAAGCGTCTTGATTACACTATAGACTTGCTGAATATATATTTAACATGGGTTCTCATATAGCTTTGTGATATAATCAGAAGAACAGGGCAGTAACAGATACAAAATCATGATAAACTGATACAAAATCCATCTCAACCGAATAAGTTTATACCTGTGGAGTTAATATCTCCTGATATATCCCCTGAAGAAAGTGGTGGTACAATGCCAGCCGAGGATCAATTGACCGACGAAGAAAAAGAGGCATTACAAGGCGAACTCAGGAATGCAACTTTATCAGACGATGAGCTTCGCGCCCTTGCTGGTGGAGCGACAGCTGATGGAGAAGCCGTCACACCAGTAGATGATGCTGATGATATGGTTACCTCAGCAGCCTCGGCCTTAGAATTCGTCGATAGTCTTGAAGCTGAAGAACGAATATCTGATCAAATCAAGACCGAAGATGCTGTTGAAGGGTATGATGCTCTTCTTACCAAGCTGGAGAATCTCCGTGCTGATATCTCATCTCTTCAACGTGGTGTTGTGAGCGTATTTGCAGCCCAGCTTTTAACATTCAGAGGCAAAGTGGTCGAGCTCAAATCACGAATCTCCGAAGAAATGGTAGACCGCCTGAAGATGAAATTCTTCAAGAGTTTCATTGAGACAACCTTTGTCGATATTGTTGATGACGAATTTTCTACGCTGGAGAAGAATCTGGTTGACAAAATTGTGGAACAGACTCAGCGCCGTTTCAAAGAGTTCGCTGCACGGGTGAGAGAATCCGAAATAGATCTTAGAACCACCATTGTTGAACAGCAAGAAGTCGTTCGTTCATTCATGCAGACACTGGAAGAGGAAGCAGCTGCCCAACGAGAGAAGCTGAGGGAGAAGGAAGAAGAAGTTGCCGAACTGGAGAAGGAAATCCGCAGCTTACGCCAACAAGTAGGGGAGGGCAAAACGGTTGATGCTCTCAAGGAAGAGTATGAACGCAAGATTAACTCACTAGATGAGGAAATCACTTCACTGAAGAGAGAAGTGCTACAGAAGGACGACCAGCTGAAAGAAAGGACCGAGGAGCTCAGAGAAGCCAATGAAAAGATAGAGGAGCTCCGTGCTGAACTTGGGGAAACGCGCAGCCAGCTGGAAGTGTACAAAACGGAACTCGAGCAGGTCGAAACAGGCCCTCAAATCAGCGCTGATAAGGCAAATGAATATGAAAGCCAGATTCAGATGTTGGAAGAGAAACTGCAAGAGAAGAGACAAGATAACGAGGAACATCTTGCTCGGATTACAAGGCTGGAAGAACAGCTCAATGACGAAGTTCAGGAAAGAGAAGCTGCAGAAGAAATGGCCAAGAAGCGCCTTCAAGAGTTGCAATCGGTTCAGGATAGAATCGATGAGGTAACCCAGTTAGAAGAAGAAATATACAACCTCAAGCAAGAACTTGATAATGCACAAGAAGAGATTTCTGTACTGAAAGAACAGAAACAGGGTTTCAAGAAAGCAAGCAAATTGATGGAGAAAGAACGAGATCTTGCACTTGAACAACGTGATATTGCTTATGAGCGCATGAAACGATATATCGACGTCATCAAGAGCGAAGCAAGGACAAAGGCATTGCTTCTTGTTGATGAAGTTGGCTCTATTACCTTCAAGGAATTGGCGAAATCTTTAGGCAAACCTGTCGGACTTGTCACCAAATATGTACGAGAGCTTGAGAAACTGGGTGTGCTCGAGATAGAAGGTGAAAAAGCTGTCTCAACCCTGGAACAACCTGAAGAATTCGAGGGCGAGATTGTTATAGACGATGAAGAGGATGAGGAAGAATCCTAGAATTCTATGCTCCTATCCCCCTTCTCAAAGGATTTCTTGATTTCCTTCCAGTAGTCTGCAATATTTGTTAGTGCACGTGAGAACCTGCCTGAAAGGCGATATTTTCCCATTTCTTTTTCCACCAATCCGAGATCCCGTAGCTTCCGCATAACTTTCACATATAACCCTCTGCTAGAGAGTACGAAGCTTTTCCACTCGGAATCAGGAATCACTCCATCAGCCTCGATGATCGTATTGAGAATCTTAGCGGCCTGATCCACTTGCATTTCTGTAAAGAAGAGATACCTCAGTAAATGCTTGGGGCTTATGAGTGACGGCCTTCTCACAAGGTCGATTTTAGGCATCTTCAACGACCGATTACTGAAGAGAACAAAGGGGTAAAAACTCCGCGTATTACTAGGTCATCCCTAGTTCTTGAGTAAGCAAGGTGCGGAGAGCAACGGTGTGTGATGAACAATGACCGAACTTGGCAAAGCTTTGTATCGCACTACTCTCAGCAGTGCTGTAACCGCTGCTCTCCACTTGATTCCTTGATACGATGCGTCGATGTATAAACTTTCACCGGGCAAATGCAGAATTCTACCGTTCGCCGCTTCTACTTATCAGCACTAGCAGAATGCTCGTTACAGCAAATACTGCAAGCGAGATAACGGTCTGGAAAGGTACTGTTCCAAATCCCAAGTACATGAGGCTTCCACCGGTAAGAAGACACAGAACGAATGGAAGAATTTGCAGTGGCTTCTTGATACGGGACATGGCAACAACCAATACGAAGAAACCATAACCAACCATTGCAAACGCGAGTGCCAACGCAAAGAGCACCGCAAGAACCTCGAAGATACCCGGCAAGAACCATCCTGCAATTGGAACAAAGAAACTGATTGCTAACCAGAAAAGATCAAACAGGATGATTGCCTTCAAACCATTTGCCGCGTTTGCGATATCGACGTTAGAAGGGGCATTGCTGAACATCACAGTCATGGCAATGAATGCAATCAGCCAGAAAGCGGGATGCAAGACTGAGAGCCCAGCAAGTGTATATAGAAAGGTGTAGATGAAACCCACGATTTGCTGAACCGGGTAGAATGTGTCCGCTAGGAGAATAGGGTCAGCTTTTATGGTTACAAGATCCGCAATCAATTCTAGTGCTTGACCTCCAATACCAGGCGATCCAGGCACCAAATATGTTACTGCCGCTGCGAAAAGAGTAAGCAGGAGCAAAGATACTGCAACCGGTGCTAGATTGATTACAGCTTTTTTGAAGTCACTAGCCGGGTTTCGGTATTTGACATAACCAAGCCGATATTCATCGCCCATTCTTTCGACACTGATTGGTTTGAATTCGACGATTTCAGCGCCCGTAATAAGACATCCCAGTGCATGGGAGGATTCATGGAGAGCTACTCCTGGACCAACCAGAAAGTACCAGCCTTTTGATCCTGGGGTGCTTGTTTGTGTCAAGAACGTATGCGACAGTCGTTCTAGAACCCATCCTAAGAACCAGACGATGTAGAAAAGAATCACTGCTAATAGAACCGTAACGAAATATGCGTTCACTGGCTTCACCGGCATCCTGTTGTCTCTATTATCTGGAATACGAATAAGGTACCTGAAACCTAAATAAAAATGTAAGCCACATTAGTGAATCAGATAAACGATTTTGGCATGCGCAGAATCATTTTGTTTGTGTTTACGCCCGGTATGTTTGCCGAAAATCGATAGTATCAAAATAATAGCTAAATTTATCTTCGCTCTTTGTAATAGACTAAGCTTGACCTAATGCTGGTGCAGCATGTCATAAATTGCGTGAGTGCCCAGATTGAGATAACTTGTGATTGCCGTAACGTGTCTATTTGTGTTGGCGATGCCGACTGCTTCTGATATGAGTGATACTGGGGATTCGACTATAATTGCTACGCCAGACCGCAAAGTAGCGATTCCCGCTTCGGACTATCTGTCGGAGTCTCCTCTGATATGGGGGCATTAGGGTTATCATGATATATTCCGTGAGGTGGCTTTCGCTTCAGATGGCACTATCTTGGCAGTAGGTGCTGGGAACCCTTCTCCGGAGTATACTTATCAGGTCACTGCACTTGCTTCCAATGGTACACACCTCTGGAACAGGTCAATCGATGGCACGAGAACAGATGACTGGGACTATGGCTGGGGAATTGATGTTGACGAAAATGACAACTTCTACACCATTGGCCAATATAACGGGTCACGTGGACTCCTCATCAAGTGGGACAAGAATGGAACACAGATTTGGAACCGAACCTGGGTGACCGCTGGATATGATGTAAAGATCGGAATGGAAGGCTGGATCTATACAGTAGGGTCTACGGGATCCGGACCGGATTTCGCAGTAGCTAGATGGGACCCTGACGATGATGGCCTCATCAACCTTTATGAATGTCGTAATGGTACCTTGCCTTTCAATTGGGACTCCGACTCCGACTTGATTCCCGAAGGTTGGGAAATCGGGAATTCCACCGACCCTCTGAATGGAACAGACGCCTACGATGACGATGATGAAGATATGTTGAGCAACCTGTATGAGTACCGTAATGGAACACTTCCCCATGATGCTGACACCGATGACGATATGATGCCAGATGGCTGGGAGGTCAAGTATGGCCTAGATCCACTCCGTTATAACCCAGATGAAAATCCTGACGGGGACGGTCTGCAGAACTTCGATGAATATGTCAATGGTGCAGATCCTTTCTCGAATGATACGGACCAAGACACGATACTTGATGGTCTCGAAGTTCTTTAGTACGGTACGGATCCGAACTCAAAAGATTCGGATTCCGATGGACTCATGGATGCCGAAGAACTGTTTGAGTATGGTACATCTCCGAATGATGAAGATACCGACAATGATTCTCTCTCAGACTATGATGAGGTCCATCTGATCGGCTCAGACCCGTTAGACATTGATTCTGATGATGACGGGATTCCGGATAACATAGAACTGGAATATGGTTCAGACCCTAACAGCAGAGATTCTGATGGGGACGGCATAGAGGGTCCCGACGAGATAGACGAGTACGGTACGGACCCTGCTGCAATGGATACAGACGGTGATGGTTTTTCCGATTACGAAGAGATATTCATCTACGGCACTGATGCTTTAGTATATGACAGCGATGGCGACGGTAGTCCCGATTCACTGGATCCTTGGCCGTTGATACATGACGGTGTGGTGTTTGGCGGCATTGTCGGGGCGGTGTCGATAGTAATTGTAGTTATAGCGTTTGTGCGTGTGCCCAGGTTCCGGGCATTGGTAGGTAGATAAACTGGATACATGATTGATGCTGCTATGGGTTCAGGTTTGTTTTGGCAGAAACAAAATCGGAGTCAATCTATTTGCCCTGGACTGTTGACATGATGCACTCAGCGAGTTGACGGGGGTTAACACCTAGGAGCTGTGCTTGAAACTGCTTGAGAACGTCCTTGATTTTCCGTTCCAGGTCTTTTACTCCCAGTGGGGTTCCGATTAGTTGGAGCTCGATTTGCTCCAAGGAACTTTCTGGATGTAAGAAAAAGTCACCAGTAATCTCTATGGCTTCTAGCTTCTGCCCCTTGGTCTCAACCTCGATTCTGACAAGTTTCCCACCCGGGATTTTGTATTCCCCTTTCTTCATGTCCTTCACCTTGATTCATTCCATTCGGCTGATCGATATTTCTCCTTGCTCAACCGCTGGGCAGTTTCCCATTCAGCTCTCTTCAAAGCACCACTAACCAGTTCAAGATCCAGTGCTTCCGAAAAGCCCTGCTCGAGCGCGTCCCTCATTTCCTCGATGCCCGTTTTGCTCCCAAGCTCCTTTCGAACAGAAGTGACTCTGTCATGGACTCCTGCAATCATCTTGTCCGATATTTTCTCATCTGAGACTTGCAGCACTGAGAACATGGTTGTGACATCGAGATCCAGAAGTGTGGTACCATGCTGTAGCAAACAGGATTGCCGACGGGTTTGTGCGTTGCCAGATATCTTTCTTCCGTTGGTAACGACATCATTTATGGGTTTGAACTCTGCCTCGATTCCCAAAATTTCCAGGCCGCGAATAATTCCTTTGCAAATTCGCCTGTATGATTTGAGAATATCGTCTTCATAGAGCCGATGATTTTGGGGAAGAATAATGCTGTAGGTTATTTCGCCTTCAAAATCATGGAAGACCGCTCCTCCACCTGTCAATCTCCGAACGTAGTCTATCCCTTGCTTGTTGCAGTATACTGTATCAACTTCGTCGTTCAAGCTTTGGAAAATGCCTATAGAAACCGCGGATGGTTTCCAACGATAGAATCGTAATGTGGGAGGCGATCGTCCTTCAGCTATCGAGTTCAAAACGGCTTCATCAATAGCCATGTTTTCGAACGCCGTGTGAACTTCTAAATCCAGGAAACGAATTTCATCCATCTCATTTCACCAATTCAATTCAGCAAGTGCATCCTGAAGCTCGTCTTGACTGAGCGGCCTGTGATAGTTATACAATGGTCCGGCTGGACGTTCATTGTAGTAGGGTCTGTTGCATCCCTCACATCCTGTCGTTCTGAACATCTGGCCTGATAAGCTTTCTTTCAAGTCTATCGTATCGAGTTTCAGCCTACTTTCACCGTTCTCAAAGCACACATCCTCGCGCCGGATTCTTCCTATCCTGGCCAGATAGTGGATTGCTTGGATTCTCCGATACTTACCAATATCGGGTTGTGCTTCTTCTTCGAGAGACGTGCCACGCACATTTGTGAAAGCAAAGAGTCCAACTGAAATGCCTTGATCTTGCATATCAAAAATGAACTTCACTGCTTCTTCCTCAGCTTCGCCCAATCCAATTATCAAATGAGTTGTAACAGCATTTTCTCCAAAGATTTTCTGGGCGGCTTTCAAACTCTCAAGATGCGACTCCCATCGATAGATGCTATTCCTTTTCTTTCCTTTGATTTCATGGAACAGCTCCTCAGTGCATGCATCCATCGCGATACCAATCCTTTCGGCTCCCGCATCTTTCAATCGATGCATATCCCGTTTATTGATGGGCTGAATGCACACAGATACTGGAGCATCCGCAATCGAAGTCACTCTCTTGATGATGTGCACAACGTCATCCACTACTTGGGGATAGTTCAGACACTGTATGCAGACCCTCTGGAAATCAGATTTCTCAAGCTTGTCAAGAATCAAATCTAAATCGAAAGGTGGCCAGCGAATGCGAGATAGTTTCTCCCCGTCAGAACTAGCTGACCGTGCTTGAGGACAGAAGGCACAATTTGCAGTGCATCCGCTTTCATTGTAGGTCATGAGAAAAGACGTTGTGAAACCTTCAGTCTCTGGGCCTTCTTGCAGTCCGAGCTTCACGGCGGTCCCTATAGAAAGACGAACCAAATCCACCATTCATATGCACCAGGTATCTTGCCAATTCATGTGATACTATCCACTATCTCGTAGTTTCATTTCGATAATATCACCCTGACGGAAGTGGCCACTGAGAGAATCATAATGTTGTGGAATGCAAATCAAGGGAACGTGCCCTCTGATTTTCTGAGCATCAGTGAACACGTAGCAGGAAAGACCCCTCAGAGCAATAGACCCAAGGGTGAGCTCAATAGATTGATTCGTTTTATACGTCAATCTGGTTCCTGTAATCATTTTGGTGATGCCAACTACTGTGCCCCACGCGGTTATGGGAAAGACTGAATCAGCTGAATCGTTTGGCACTGCTGTACCAATTATACATCCTTGTTGGTAGTGTGGTATTCCACCATCGAGAATCCCCAAGGCTCGCCCATTCTGTCTATATGCGAGATGTCCACAAAGATCGCCAGCGTGAGCTTCAGGATAATCATCAGAGATACATACCACATAATCACTGGTTACCTCAATAACCTCACACTGTATTGTGTTATTGGCCTCGATGAACCGGTACTCGATATCAGGCATGTTGACTGTCAACGGATATGATTGGGTGGATCGACTGAAAGCTTCTTTTCTCATGATTTCAACATGATAATGCGGTCCAGTCCAATAATTGAAGTATCTCGATCGGACAAGTTTGCCCAAATCATCACCTTGTTCAACTTCATCTCCTACGTTCAAAGTAGAATCGCAGTGAAGTATCCTGATTCTGAAATCCTCAAAGCCAGAGGGCTGCAATCCAAGAGCATAGTCATATTCATCTGTCGGGAATTCCTTTGTCTTGCCCATATTTAATCGACGTATCTCGGTCACTTCTCCAGCACAGGGAGCGTAGCAGGGACCTAACCAAGTAGCGTGATGGGGATAGATATCAACAGCGGTAGCCCTTCTATGTCCTACATACGGACTGTTGCAGAAAGAGAAGTATGCATTTTCAGGAGCATACAGCTCGATTTCTTCTGCTTCAGCTAGTTTACGCATATCACAGGACCTTCGCTTTTTCATATAGCGGCTTGAGCTTGGCCTTCCATGCTTCCAGATTCTTTGGATCGTCTGGATAGTTTCGGTATAGCTCTTTGATATCATCCATCAGATGAGCGATTTCATTGACTCGGCGTAGAAGAGGTATTCTCCCAAATCCGGATAAGAGTCTCTTGAACTTCTCCCCAATTCCAATGTTCATCTTGCCGGTCATGCTGACTTCAAGCAAATCTTCACCTTTGACGATCCCCTTCTCGAAAGCATAGTTGATATCGTCGTTTTCGATGTTGAGCAGGAACCAGCGGAACAGGTCCAATGAAGCCTGTTTGATGCCGTATGATTCCATGTAATCAATGTTGTAGGGCCAAAGATTCTCCTTGGAAGTATCTCCTTCCTCGAGACATCGTGCAGCTGTTAGACCGGCATGAGCACCACCAAGCATAGAGGAACCTATTCCGCCACCGTGAACCGGATTCACCTGGCAAGCTGCATCCCCAACCAGCATAAAGTTATCATCAACCATGGTATCGATTGGTCTTCTGACAGGCGCTGTTCCACCGCTACAGTCGAGAACTTCTTTCTCCGTTTCCATGAACTCCCAATTTTCTGGTACCCAGTCCTGATATATTGCCCGTGGGTTTCCGTAGTCAGGCATCATCATCAGACCAAGGCCCACGTTTACTCGATGCTTGCCCTGTGGGAAGACCCATGTATAGCCGCCTCGGGTGACATCCTGATTCCAGTA
>WJIL01000093.1 GCA_014730275.1 Candidatus Lokiarchaeota archaeon
ATTGCCAGCAGTGGACGCCTGAAGATTATGCTTCTACAACATGCTGACTTTGGTGGAAGGTGGTATCCACCCGGTATGACTAGGAAGGAGGGGGAGGAAAACGTTAGCTGGGAAGGCGAGGTGAACGGGGTTGAAATGACTCTGATTTCTGCCATGACCGGCAAACCTGTCTATTTTGGTGGCTGGGATACGGCGAAGGGAAGACCACGTCCCTTGGAGCCCTTGGTCCCAGCAGGTAGTGTATTCTACTTTGAAATTGATGGCAACCTTGCCCAAAAGGCAATGGATGCGATTCACGATCAACACATCGGCCAGAAGACCAACCTTGGCTTTGGCCATGCAGCCATAGGAGTGTGGAGCAATGAGTAAGAACGCGATTCTAACATTATTGACTGAAACCCCTCTGCATCCAGGAACAGGGCAAAATCTCGGTGTTATCGATTTGCCCGTGCAGAGAGAACGACATACCGACTTCCCATTCGTACCTTCTTCCAGCTTGAAAGGTGCACTCAGAAGCGGTTTGGATTTGAACCCTAAAATGAAAGCAACGATATTCGGCGCAGATCTCGATAGCGGCCAGCATTTCGCTGGTGCTGTGGCTCTGGGAGATACCCGAATTCTAGCTTTTCCAGTGAGACAGATGCAAGGCGTATTCGGATGGGTGACTTCACCGACGGTCATAGACCGGCTGAAGCGTGATCTCAGTATCGTCAACGTGGATTTGGAAGTTGGCATCTCATCATCCGTTGAGGACAACACAGCTTTAGTCACGACTCGTTCCAAGCAGTCATCCAAAGTCGTCATCGAGGACCTCATGCTTGAAGCCAAACCCGATTCTGCCGTTGATACCCTCGCAGACCAGCTAGCCGCACTTTGTCTGGGAAGGAACGCACATGACATGCTTCGGGAGAAATTCAAACGAGACTTGATTGTTTTGAGCGAGCAGCAGTTCCGACACCTTCTGAACCTTGGGACTGAAGTTGTTGCCCGAAACAAATTGGACGAGAAGAAAACCAGCGAGAACTTGTGGTATATGGAGCTCATTCCCAGGGATACTTTGTTCTACAGCCCAATCATGGCCGAGGATAGCAGAGGCGGCAATTCCATGAAAGCCGATGAAATCCTCAACAAACTCAGCGATGCCATATCTGCAGGCTACGTCCAAGTGGGTGGCAATGAGACACTTGGCCACGGTTGGTGCGCGACTTCGGTTCATCTTGCAGAATCCCTGGAAGAAGTGCTTTCAGCTAACGGAGAGTGAAAACGATGACTGAAGCGTCTCGTAATTCTCTGGAACAGCAAGAGGCAATCTATGCGCTTGGGAAGGTCAAGGCCATTCAGAAAAAAAACATCAGCGGAGAGTACTTCAGACAGGTTAAGCGGCTACCTGCGATGGTTCTGACGAATGGACTTGGGCATTCGCTTGCATTCCTCCTCGCAAGTGCAGAAGAAAAGAGCCGTGAAAAGTCAGGTCATCAGGCCCTCTTCGAAGATATAGCCGACTGGCTCCGCAAATTGGAAGTCTATCCTAACAAAGGAGAAGTCCTTGATCACATGATGAAAGGCTCCATGAGTACCTACATCGAAGCCCAGAACTATGTCATGCGGATCCTTACCTGGTTCGTAAGATTCGCCAATGCATACCTCGATTCAGAGGAGGAAAGCTGAACGTGGATCTGCCGATGTATCAAAGCCAGGAGCTGGGCAAGATAGTGAAGAAGGCTAAACGGGATGCCCGAACAGTAAACGTAGGCCTTGTGTACGAGCTGTATCCCACAGTATGGAACTTGGAAGGGGACAGACCGGAACGCAAGGAAGAACTGGCCCCCTTCTTCGAGGAGGTCACAGCAATGATGGACATGAATGAACAAGTTGAACCACTGCTGGAGGATTACCATGCCCGGATGGACAAGATGATCGAGTCTCTTGGAGGACGGTCCATTAATCTCAGCTCTCAATGGCGATTCATCACAGGTCTTGGTGCTCCGCATCCGACAGAAACCGGGTTCAAGTGGGAACGGAACATCGGTGTTCCCTATCTGCCGGGCTCGTCTGTCAAGGGTGCGGTGAAGGCCTGGATGCGATTATCCGAAAAGGAAGATGAATTCCCAACAATGTTTGACAAAGAATCTGCCGACCCTGTCATCTTGTTTGACGCGTACCCCACGTCCAAACCGGAGCTTGATGTTGACATCCTCAATGTCCACTACAAGAAATACTACGAAGGAGATGCACCACCAGCTGATTACCTTTCTCCAACACCGGTGTTCTTCTTGGCAGTGGCGCCTCGAACCGAATTCAGGTTCCGTATCGCCCCGCGAGACCCAGAGTGCGATTTGGACCGGATCGAGAAAGTCCTTCAACGAACAGCAGCAGAACTGGGCTTTGGTGCAAAAACATCCGTTGGCTATGGGCAGTTCGTATCCATGTGATAGAGTACTTCTCTTCTTGTCACAACATGCGATATCCAGCTTGGGAAATGTCATCTTCCCAGCTGGATCTCTTAAGATGTATTCACGACGCATTTCGTGCTTCGAGTTTCCCCCCTGTTTTGCTTGTTTTTTTCTTATCATCTTTGTTTTATGAAAACGTTTTATAGTCTCGAACGGCTATTCCTTATTTATCATATTCTCTTTTTCCTTATCATGTCTGGCCATAACAAATACATAATACAAAGAAGGTCAGATTCATTCATTTCATCAATTCGGACTTTCCCATCGAGATATTCTTCAATGCAATACGCATAGTGCTGGAACCAAGGTGTTACGGCCCTCTCCTTGCTTATCTGGTTTCGAGTTTCTTCTTAAAGGATACCCCTCCGGATAGAAACTCGAAGCTTTCGGTGGGGTAGATCCCAGTAAGCGGCAAAAACATTGATTAGAGGGGATTTCTGTAAGGTTGCAAAGAATAAGCTCCAGCTAAGGAGATTGAAACTGGGAGTTTCTACTCCATCACAGCGCACTGCCTTCCGAGATTAAATCAATTGGATTTTTCCGATAGATCTGGTTGACCTGAAATCTCTTCAGCGTTTATGGCGGATCAAAATCGATTCTCAACACTTCACCGGTGTGAGGATCCCTCTTGAAGACGCAGAAGCCCTCATCGTCCTGGCCTGCCCAGATGACCTCTGTAAAACGCTTGAGTTGTGGGTGAAGGGCCGAGCTGTAGACCTTGCTTCTGTCAAACCGAGCGTTCTTTTTGATTCGATAATGATAACCATACTTGCTCATTGCAACTCATCACATCTTTCGTATCAAATTGAAAACAAAAACATTCACCGCATCTCACCGGCTGAACTCTGTAACACTACTGATTATCACGCAATCCCATCTTGGTGAATCACACACTCGATCAATTGCCTAAACGTCCCGTCAATATTTCGATTCTCCTTTGCGCTTGTTTTGATACTGAGATTTCTACCCTTGAAGTGCTTTCGCATAATCTCAAGATGTTCATCTGCTTCTGCTTCGATGTCATCACCAAATTCAACAATGGTTTTGCTGCCTAAATATGCAATACAGTGCAGTTCGGGCATCCCAGTATCATTCGTTTTTTGGAACATGGAGAACACAGGATTTCTCCGCGCTATGCTTTTATTCTTCTGTGAAGATAAAAACAAGAGGGCTGTATCTTGTCTCGCAGTGAAAGAAAGCTCATGGAATTGATGTATTTCCGCGACTATGACGAACTAAAAGCAGAGGTGAACAGCAAACTCAAGGAACAACCATGGAGCGAGTTCTGTGAGCTGCTGGCCTTCAGTACCTGGGACGGGGTGCGCAAAGAACTTGGTTTCAGGAAGAGCATCCCCTATGGAAAAGTAAGAGATGCCCTCGTCTATCTCCTCGGCCTCCAACCTACAAATGGCATCGACTGCAACATGATGGAGGTCTTCCGCGATTTAACTTCCGACACGGTTGATGACTTGCGAGATGAAGCAGCTCCTATTGCTATGGAGAAACTAAGAGAACAGATCAAAAGAAACACCTATTTCATAGAGGTAGAGGAGATGGCCGCAAGTCAATATGCTCTCCTTGTGGAGGATGTCATCGAAGCAAGAAAGAAGGAAGTAGAATCGCTGAGTGAGACTTCAAATCTGATTGATATTCTGGCAACATTCTACGGCTTCAAAGTGCTGACAACTGGAGTGCTGCTTGAGCCTCCAAGTGATCTGTGGCGCTCAACATATCGTTCCTGGAGAAGAACCTCGAGGAATCGCGAAGGTATTACTCAGACAGCATCAGACGCGTTTGATGAATTATGCGACCTACTTGACAGGGACATCGATTTGAGGAAGGAATACAAGACGCTAGGCAGCAACAGGAAAATCAAGAAGAAGTGTTCCGAAGAAATGGCTCTGCTGTTGCGGCACATCATCACCATGAGTTTCTACAGGGCGCACGATGATAGACGGCGGAGTATCCTTGCCCTCGGGGAAAGCGGTGATTCCAGAGCTATTCCGTTCCTGCACCTGAAAACAAAAACTGTCGCCAAGAGAAATGAGAAATACCTGCTAATGGCGCTTCGTGACATGGGCCATCCTTCCTCTTATGAGATTTTGAAGAATTATCTCGGCCATAAAAAATGGCAGATTAGAGAAATCGCCCTTGAAGCCATGGGTGTGTATTCCGGTGATGAGGCATCGAACATCATCCTGAGTCGTTTGGATTCAGAAAAAATCACATACCAGCGAGGAGCTCTTAGTGCCCTAGCCTACCGGCAAAGGGATATGGATGTTGATAAACTAAAGCCGTATCTCTCGCAGCCAAAATACCTTGTCCATGCATTGCGAGCACTCATCAATATGGGTCTGGAAGGAAAACAGACAATTCTACGTGAGAAGGATGCGATATGGGAATACACAGTCAAATGCAGCGAGCCAAAGACTGTACTCCAAATGCTGAGAAGCGATGAATCTCTTCAACCCATGGTTTCAGACTACCCGCTGGACCAAATCACTCCGTTTCTGAATATACAGACGAGGTATTGCAGCTACGAGGAATTCCAGAACGCAGTACAAATGTTGATGGATTTGGGGCATGAGGGTGAAGAAGCAGTCAGAGAAAACATAGAGGAAATATGGAATGGCATAGCTAAACACCGAAACCCACCAAAACTCATGAGTTTTCTCGGTGAGAACATGGACATGGAAGACTTGTTTCTGCAAAATCCAGCCGTAACCTGCAAGAAACTGGTCAGCATAGTAGGGGCCCATGAGGAAAAGGATAGGCAACGGTTTTGGTATCATAGAAGAAGGAGGTATGCCAAAATCAGAAAGCATGCATACCAGAAGCTCAGGCAGTTGTTCCGATGGATACGAAAGGAGCTGAAGGATGAGGAAATCGCTGGTCTAGCTGAGTGTCTTGACAACGCGTCTTTGGAAAGCGATGAAGGAAGACTGGTTCTCGCTGAATTGAAGGAAGCGAACAAGGAGCTATTCTCTCGTCCACATCCACAGACAAGCTTGGAGGATTTCTGAAAAGCCGTACAATTCCTACGTAATGGAGACAATATCACTTGGCTCCCAAAACTCACAACCAGATGGACAAATGTTATGTTCTATGCATAATTGCCTAAAGAATGGATTGTTCTTTCCCATCGCTAGCTCCTCAAATGCTTTGTATGGAAGTTGGTTGAAAAGGAACAATCATATACTATACATTGAATTCCAGCAATAAGGAATTTAGTATGGCTGCACAGAAAGAGAATCGTGAGTGGTTCAGACAAAGTCCTGAGTACGCCCTAGAGCAGCTTGACACGACACGTGAAGGGCTCAGCACCGCAGAGGCAGAAAAACGCCTCGAGAAGTACGGACCGAACGAACTAGAAGAGGTCGACAAGAAGGGTCCGCTGAGGATGTTCCTTGAACAGTTTGCTGACCCGATGGTCATGATCCTCATTTTTGCGATTCTTATTTCGATAGCGACTGTGCTACTTCATGGCAGTCATGAACAAGAAGGCTTCATCGATGCAATCGTTATCTCAGCAATCGTGGTTGCTAACGCCGTATTTGGATTCGTTCAGGAATACCGATCCGAACAAGCTCTTGAAGCGCTCAAGGACCTCTCCGCACCAACTGCTGTCGCGAAACGTGATGGTGAATGGGTTGAGGTAGAAGCGAGAGAAATCGTACCAGGTGATATCATCTCTCTAGAATCAGGTGATATCGTTTCTGCGGATGGTCGCCTCCTGACTGCTGTTGGTCTCTCCATGGATGAATCAGCCCTCACTGGTGAGTCCATGGTAGTGCAGAAGAATGTGAAGGCAATAGAGGAAAAGAAACCCGCCTTGGGAGACATGACCAATCTCGTTTTTCAAGGATCCGTTGTCAGTTCAGGAAGGGGTACGGCAGTTGTTACATCAACCGGCATGCAAACCGAGTTTGGTAAAATAGCCCAAATGGTGCAGGAAAGCGAAGACGAACTCACACCACTGCAGGTGGATTTGAACGCTCTTGGGAAGAAGCTCGGAGCGATTGTTCTCGGGCTTTCTGTGGCTGTTTTCTTTGCCCTTGTATTTGCGAGCGTAGCATACGATTGGAACGAAGCTCTCTTCACATCAATAGCCGTCGCGGTCGCTGCGATTCCAGAAGGGCTGTCTGCGGTTGTGACTGTTACCCTCTCTATTGGTGTCAGCCGGATGGTAAAGAGGAATGCAATCGTCAGGAAGTTATCCAGCGTGGAGACTCTTGGCTCTACAACAGTAATCTGCTCAGACAAAACCGGGACTATAACAAAGAATGAAATGACGGTTAGGTACATCTGGCTACCGTCAGATGATGTGGCAATATCAGGAACGGGCTACAGCAAAGAAGGTGGGTTCTACGGAGCAGCAGCACCCCAGAGTTGTGTTGCATTAACCCAGCTGGGCGAGCCCTTCGATGTGGCTGACAGCAATGAATTGAAGATGCTACTCAAGACAGGCCAGCTGTGCTCATCAGCATCCCTGTCACCGAATCCAGATGATAAGTCGAGCTGGAAGGTTGTAGGCGATCCTACGGAAGGAGCACTACTTGTTGCGGCTGAGAAAGCTGGCATCACGTCCGAGGCACTCCATTCGCAATACGAAGAAATCACAGAGTTCTCGTTCGACTCCAAGAGGAAGAGGATGACGACCATCTATCAGGATGATGACGGACATATCTGGGCGTTTTCAAAGGGAGCACCAGAGGTTATACTTGAAAGGACAACCAAGATACTCCTTGGTGGCAAAGAACAGCAGCTTTCCGCAGCTCAACGAGATGAAATCCTTCAAGCAAATACTGCCATGGCTTCTTGTGCGATGCGAGTGATTGCACTGGCATACCGACGTCTTGATGGTCAAAGTGCTGAATGGGAAGAATCTGAAGTAGAGAGTGATCTGATTTTCATCGGCCTCGCAGGCATGATTGACTCTCCTCGGGAAGGAGTTACCGAAGCAATTCGCAAATCACGAAGGGCCGGCGTACGCCCCATCATGATTACAGGTGACCATGCGCTTACCGCAATTTCGATTGCTGATAGTGTTGGCCTCACGCGGGGCGACCAGGAAGCCGTGACAGGGTCTCAACTAGCAGAAACAAGCGACCTTGAGCTAGAACGTTTAGTCAAGGAAAGGGATGTATTCGCTCGGGTCGCACCAGAACACAAGCTCCGCATTGTTAACGCATTGAGAAACCAGAATGAAGTTGTCGCGATGACAGGCGATGGCGTTAATGATGCTCCAGCCATAAAGAAGGCGGATGTAGGTGTGTCTATGGGAATCCGTGGCGCAGGTGTAACGAAAGAATCCTCGGACCTTGTCTTGACTGATGATAATTTCGCCACGATTGTTTCTGCCATAGAAGTGGGAAGAGAAATTTATTCCAATATCCGGAAATTCGTGCGTTTCCTTCTCTCAGCAAACGCGGGAGAGGTCCTGCTTGTTTTCCTCATGGCCATGATTGGTCTTCCTATACCACTAACGCCGATTGCCATACTCTGGATCAATCTCGTGACTGATGGTCCACCAGCCCTTGCACTTGGCTTTGATGCTCCGCCAGACGGAATAATGGACCGTCCGCCCCGCGATCCCGACAGCAATCTGTTGGACAGAAACATGACCATCATGATTATGGTTGGCGGTATCCTAGCGGCACTTGTCTCAATGTTTGTCTATCTGAATGTGCTGTGGATGAACTTCGGGTTCATTCCGCAGATTACAGGTCCCGCGGTTGATTGGGCCCTTCCAGAGAATGCTGAAATCCTCTTGATGGGAAGGACTGCCACCTTTGTAACCATGGTCCTGTTCCAGTTGCTGTGGGTTTGGAACTGCAGGGATGAGCGACATCCTGTGTGGCGGACCAACTTCAAGAAGTCGAAATGGCTGTTTGTTGCTGTCATGATTTCATTCCTTTTGACACTCGCAGTAATCTACACTCCCCTCTCAATCGCATTTGGAATGGTGCCTTTGAGCCTTGATTACTGGATCTTGATTGCCATTGCGTCCCTTGTTGGTCTTTTGGCACCTGTCTCTAGCCTACTGCGGCATGAGGAACAAGGGTTTCCGCAATAACGTCGAGGGTTAACTTGGTAAAGATGGTAACCCCCTATTCGCTATTGGGTTGCCATTCCAATAGAATGACTGCTTCCTATGGACGTAATCTGAGTGCTATCAGCGGAACTGTGTCGAAGACCGTCTGTAACCTATCCGAACGTCCGGAGCTGGATATCGATTTCAGGAAACAGGTTCAGGTTCTTGGAAGCAATATGCTAATTTCGAGAGAGATGTCCAAGGAACCGCGGATGCTAATGGGCACATCATCACTATGACTTTCAGTGGAAATCATAACTACAAGCAACACAGCATCACGGCGCTCGAGAAACAGGGGACTTGCATACAGTTTCGTTCCTGCGTCTGAGGAAGGATACCGTTACAAGGATGAATGAAAGTCATCTGGTAGCGGCACTACGATTCATCGTATTCCATCAGGCGGGACCACTTCGTCTTGTAGGGCCATTTCGGCTTGAGGTCCCGAGGTTGGAGATTCAGTCCTTCAACCTTGGCTATCTTCCGCCGAAGCGTGTAGGACTTTGCTCCCTCCCAGCGGAAGTAGTCATCGAGGTCAGCCGAGAACTCGCCCTGGTACCGCGTACACGGGCCAATACAGAACACCTTCTCCCCGCGAATCTCAAGTTCCCCACCACACCATTTGCACCGAGCCTCGAAGCCGTGCGAGTAAATCGTTCCGTCCCGCAGTTCGACAAACAGCACTGTATCATGGAAGCGACACACACCCCACTCACGGTCGGGATCGAGTTTCTTGAGCCAGATGGTCCCTCGCGGTAGCCATCGGCCAACTTCCTCAGAGAAAATTGACGCGTCCTCCTTGAGCTCACCCTCTTCGTCAAAGTCACTCAGTCGAGTTTGTAGAATGTGACCTCGCTTCTTCATCGTCTCCACACGTATGTTTGAATGTAGATTGATAAACTACTACAATTCACTCTAATGGGGAGCTGTACCCTACCATACTTCCTCAAGAACCCGAAGGGCATTTTTCCCCACAATCTTCGTTATCTCATCATCCGAGTATCCGTGCTTGACCATCCAGCGAATGACATTATGTATCGCTTCAGTCGGGTTTTCAAGCCCCTTTACATGGCTCGGAATCTCCTTGACTTTGAGGTCCTCTTCCTGCTTAGGCCGTGGATAGTGCCCCATTCCCTCCTTAGTCATCTGCTGGTCGTACAATTCGTACAGACCGACATGATCGCCGTAGAGGGTATCTGGTCCACACCCAACGTGATCAATACCTAACAGGTCAATGCAATACTCCAGGTGCTCCATGTAAGTCTCAATTGAGGGAACAGGATTGTCCTTTGTTGCTGTGTATCCCGGTGCGGCCTCGATGCCAATCATCCCCCCTTTCTCAGCCAAAGCGAGCAGTACATCATCAGGCACCATTCGCTTGATTGGGTGGACGGTCTTCGAGCCAGCATGCGAAATTATGACAGGCGCCCTGCTTGACTCGATTGTATCCCGTGCAGTCTGGTCACTAACATGACTCACGTCAATGAGCATCCCAAGCTTGTTCATCCGAATCACGCAGTCATATCCGAAGTCTGTCAAACCACCGTCACGCATCTCATCAAGCCCAGTCCCCAGCATATTTGACTCGCTGTACACCAATCCCATTTGGCGTATTCCAAGACCATACAAAACATCAATGCGGTCCACCTCGTTCTCGATGCATGTTGATGACTCAAGTGC
>WJIL01000094.1 GCA_014730275.1 Candidatus Lokiarchaeota archaeon
AGCGAAGTCGTTGGCTGCATTCTCTGCGTTTTCAAAGAGCTTCTCACAATTGGCACACGGAGGTTTGGATCCAATTACTTCGATATCGATGCAAACCATAATTCTCACGTATAAATATCGAATAATCTCGATATTTAAATTATTCGAAGAATACAGTTCTATGCACTCTGGTCTTGATAAACCTACAAAAAAAAATGGTGTGCTCTCTCAACAAATGAGAGAGCAAAATTCAGTTATTCTATGCTTTCTTCTTCATGATTTCGATGTCGTCCATCAGAGCCTCGAGGTCTTCTTCATGCTCGACCTCATCTTCCATAACTTCGAGAGCGAGGTTATAGGTAACTTGATCCTTGCCCTCTGTCATGTTGACCAGCTCATGGTAAACATCGATAGCACAGCGTTCGGCTTCGATATTCTGCTCAAGTAGCTTCGGTACGTCTGGCTCTTCCGGAGTGGCATACTCACAGTTGTAGTTATCGAACCAGTCTTCTGGACTGAGTAGCGGTGTACCACCAAGAGTTAGAATTCGCTCCGAAAGCATACCTGCATGTCGAAGCTCATCTCCAGCATGTTCAACAAGCTCAGCAACAACAGCTCCTCTCATGGGACCTACTGCAACTTGCGAACCTATCCAGTATTGGTAGTAAGCGAGCCACTCGTCAGCAAATGCTTTGTTGAGTTTCTTGATTAGCTCATCTACATCTAGACCAACTATTTCTTTTCCTCGTTTTCCCATCTCAAATCCTCTCTCTTGCAGTCAGAGATGAGCATTCTTCTGGTATACCCAGATATACAATAGTTCATCTCTGAGTTCTTGTTATTATAGAACTAATGGATGTTTATATAGTCTAGCAAAGCGTACATGAAATCAAAATCGACACTAAGAAGGCACCAAGAATCTCCATACTGCCAAATCCATGCTCATGCACATACCATTCCTCTTTGGCTTGCATACGTTTTCAAGTCTGATTTTCCTGCCTGTCGACAGACTGAATAGACGGCATCTGATAGCTCTCTACTGTGGGGATTGTCATTTGAAGAAATCCATCCTTGAGTGCATCGGGAAAACGCCTATTGTCCAACTTGGTCGATTGAGTCAAGATTGCCGCGCCACGCTAGCCGCAAAACTGGAAATGTTCAATCCGATTAGTATCAAGGATCGCCCTGTGCTTTCTATGATTGCAAAGGCAGAGAAAGAAGGATTGATTGACGAGAATACGACAATCATCGAAGCAACAAGCGGTAACACTGGAATGGCCTTGGCGTACATTTGTGCTGTCAAGGGCTACCGACTGATAATCTGCATGAATGAAGCAATGAGTGATGAGCGCAAGAGGATACTGCGATTGTTCGGCGCAGAGCTCGAGCTGACGCCGCCTGAATTCCACACTGCCGCAGCAAAAGAACGTGCAATGGAGCTACACGCGGAGATATCGAACTCGTTCTACGTAAACCAACATGGCAATTCAGCAAACAAACAGGCTCATATCGAAACTACTGCTGAAGAAATATGGCGGGATACAGAGGGTGAGGTTGACATCATTGTTGCAGCGCTGGGAACTACAGGAACAGCTATGGGCGTTGCAGAAGCTCTGAAACCGAGGAAACCAAGCTTAGAAGTGATTGGAGTGGAACCCAAAGCCGCACCCATGATTTCTGAGGGGAGTTGGGAGAAGCACAAACTGCCTGGGACCAGTCCTGGTTTTGTTCCAGACCTATATGAAGAAGGTCTTCTGGACGAGATTATCACGATAGATGCGGAGGGTGAAGCGTATGGATTCTGCCGGCGGTTGGCCGCGGAAGAGGGAATACTTGCTGGCATTTCTTCAGGGGCAACGGCTGCAGCTGCAGTTAGAATTGGGAAGCGATCGGAAAATGAGGGTAAGCTAATTGTGGCCATATTCGCTGATTCTGGGCAGCGTTACTTGAGTGTGAAGGGACTATTTTGAGGATTTCAGTCAGGAAATCACAAACACATTTTTGCCGACAAGCTGAATAGTCTCCATTGATAAGCTGTGTTTCATGGGGTCTGTAATGTGGAAATACCAACGCTTCATGATATTGAGAATGCTGCAAAACTGCTTAAGACCAGAATAAAGCACACCCCTTTAGTCCGTTCCGAGTTCCTGAGTGAGATAACAAATGGTTCTGTGTATCTCAAGCTCGAGAACCTGCAGAAAACGGGCGCCTTCAAAATCAGGGGTGCATTCACTGCCTTATCTAGACTTGAGCAGGAAGGGGACTCCAAAGGGGTAATAACCGCCTCTTCAGGAAACCATGGCCAGGCTGTTGGTCTAGCGGCAGCTGAGCTGGGAATCAATGCAACAATCGTGGTGCCTGAACATGTCTCGAAGAGTAAACTCGAGAAAATAGAGCAGTTTGATGTAACCGTGATCAAGAGGGGCTCGTACGAGGAGGTTGAGCCACTGGCAAAGAAACTGGCACACGATAAAGATCTGACGTATGTGAGTGGGTACAACCATCCTGATATCATTGCGGGTCAAGGTACCGTTGCGCTGGAAATACTGAAAGCAGAACCTGAGACCGATACAATCATTGTTCCGGTGGGCGGTGGCGGCTTGGTATCGGGTATTGCTATTGCAGCCAAAGGTTTGAATCCTGAAATACAGATAATCGGTGTTCAGGCAGAAGCATCACCTATGGTCTATCACTGCTGGAAATCGAATGAGTTTATCGAAGTAAAAGAGGAGGAGACTGTCGCTTCAGGATTGATGGGCGGTATTCAGGAGGGCTCAATCACACTTTCGATCATGAGGGACAAGGTGGATGACATGGTCTTGGTTGAAGAGGGGACTATTACACATGCTCTCAAGATTCTCTACGAAGCCGAAGGCCAGCGTGTTGAGGGTGCAGCAGCTGTTGCAGTTGCTGGGATTCTGAAGGATCCCGAACGGTTCAGAGGAGAGAATATCGTGGCTGTGCTGTCTGGCGGAAATATTGAAGAGTCTACATTTCAACAATTGATACGAGACACTAGTAGCTGAGTGATGAAAGATTGCCTGAAAATTTAGATGCAAAGAAACATGCGTTTCTGAATCGCCTGAGAAAATCACTTTTCTCTGTCCCTGACTGGATATCGGAGAACAGAGCTGATTTACTGCTTTTCATATCTGGGGCAGCTGTTACTGTTGCATCCTGTCTTCACTACCTGTTGACTATGCTCACATGGACTCAGCCAGGTTTCACACTTGATGATTCGTGGATCCATCTCGTTTTTGCTAGGACAATATACAAAGGTCGCCCTTGGGAATACTCTCCTGGATACCCGAGTACTGGTTCTACGAGCCCGCTTTGGTCCATCATTCTCGCACCGCTTTTCGCATTGACTGGCAATACAACGCAACTTGTTTTGGGAACCTATTTGATTTCCACCCTATTTTACTGTGTAACAACTTTTTTCGTTGGATATCTCATTTCCGAAGCTACAGGCCGCAGGATTTGGGGGCATCTCGGCATGATTGCGTTTGTGTTACTGCCGCGGAATACGTGGCTCATGTTATCCGGAATGGAAACACCCCTCTTCATGTTCTTGCTTATGCTTGGCATAACCCTTCTACCAAAACAGAATTTCCACTATGACATGCTGGTGGGTGTGGTCATGGGTCTGGCATACTTATCGCGACCGGAAGGAGCCCTCTTGTCTCTCTTTGTGTTGCTGATACGACCTGCCTTCTTGTACAGCAATGGCGCCTTGAACCGGAAACGGATTCTTTCATTGCTGGCAATGATTGTTATAGCTGCCCTTGTAGTGAGCCCATGGATTCTACATTGCCTCTCAGTAACTGGGTTGCCTTTGCCTGATACTTTCTACGCCAAGGTGCATGTTCCAACGCCGTCTGAAATCGAAGTTTGGAATTTCTTCTGGGGGTTCTGGATTCAACAGCATCCTTTCATCGTTATTGCGCTTGTTTCTTTTCCTCTCCTCATCAAAGCACGGCGTCCTATGAGCTGGTTACTCGGAGTTTCTCTACTGATGCTGTATAGGCTTACGAATCCTTATGGCGCACTGATTAACAATGCTCGTTATCTTGTCCCTGTATTTTTGTTTCTCTTGATTTCAGCTTTCGCTGGTACGATCATTTTCCTTCGAAGAGTCTTGGAGCGATTTGATTCGCAAAAGGGACCTAGTGATACGGTAGCGGTTGGTTTTGTTGTCTGCCTCCTTTTCATTGTCCCTTCTGTTCCCCTTTATCTGGATCAGGCTCCATTCTATGGCAACGCAGTGAAGAATATCAATGAGCAACAAGTGCACATTGGCCTTTGGCTACGTAATCACACCCCCGAAGACGCTGTCCTAGCAATTCACGATGCTGGAGCACTCAGATTTTTTTCAAATCGTACGATTATTGATATTGCTGGCTTGGTTAGTCCTGAAATCATACATGGCAATATGTCCGGTCGCGAAACCTTGTTGTATCTTCACGAACAAGAATGCGATTACTTCGTCTTTTTCGACGACCTGTTCAACTACTGGGCTTGGCAACTCGATTACGCGTATGAGAAAGTATACACAGTGCATCTCGACGATAATGTGATATCGGGGCGGGACACTATGTCTGTGTTTAGAATCAGATGGAACGAAACGGGGTTGGTATGAATCGTGAATCTAGCGATAAAGCGATACTATCTGGGTCACGCTCCCCCTAATAAAACAGAAAACGAATACGAGCCCGGCTACTGAAGAGGTGAGAACTTATGGTAGAACCCTGGAAAGTTCAAGTTCGATTTGAGGATTCTTGGCACAGTGGTTTGCTTTCCTGGTCTGCGGAGGGGCCAATTGTTGAACTTGATTCAGGCGAAGAAATCAC
>WJIL01000095.1 GCA_014730275.1 Candidatus Lokiarchaeota archaeon
AATCACTCGTTTACTGTTGACAAGCTATATCCTTCACCAGAAGGAAATCTTACATCAGACCGGCTTGAGTCGTATGATATTCTCATACTGGTATGTCCTGACTACAATCTTACTAGCGATGAACGGACGGAGGTTCAGTCTTGGGTCCATTCAGGGGGGTCTCTCTTACTGATGTCCGATTCACCCACTTCGCATTCTGCAAATGAGAAGCCTGTGGATCAAATCAATCAGCTAACAGGCCCGTTCGGGATGGAGATTGCTAATGGATTTGACTGGGATGTTACTGCACCGATAGTAAAGCATCCCATCAGGGACCGAGCATCCTATGCTCGCTTGGAAATTGCTGGACCTATTAATATCACAGAAGGTGCCTTCCCGCTGGTTGAGAAGGATGATGACATCTTCATGGCTGCAAGAGAATATGGAAATGGTCGAGTGGTACTATCGGGCGATATGAATTGGCCTGATTTGAACCATCTCGAACTACAGGATAATCGCGACTGGGCATTCAACATAGTGAACTGGTTGGGCGCAAACGAAGCAGACACATTATTGTACTGTGATAATCTCATCTCGGACGATTTCTATGACAGCCCTGCTTCGAAAGCATTGAACGAACTCGGAGTGGACTATTTCTTGGTGACTGATGCTAGCAATCTCAACCTGACGCTCCATGAGTATGAATGGGATCGAATCATCATTGACTCGGTCATGTGGGACGTTGCAGACTCCATTGAGCCCTTGATTGAACATCTTGACAACGGAGGATACCTTGCGATGGCCTGTAGTAATTTCGACAACCCGATTTATGAACCGCTTCTGAACATGATGGGGGTATCTCAGAACAACAACTATCCATCCAATTCTGAGTTCTATGTATGGGAAGAGGAGCATCCTATGTTCTCACGACCTGTTAATATGAGTACGAGTTCCTTCAGTACGGTAAGCTACTACAGTGATGATGGAGATGAATTAAGCGTCTTAGACAACGCAACTGCACTAGGTGGCTCCACCTCCCATGTAGATCCTGACAAAACCGCGCTGGCAGTGCGAGATGACGGTAAGACTATTGCTATGGGTTACATGTTCGATCAGATTGATGGGGACAACGACAATTCAGCATATGCTGACAGTTTTGAAATGTGGCTCAACACAGTATCCTACATCTTTGCACCTTCTGTCGATAGTCCTCCTGACAGGAACTTAGAGCTGGGTACAAGTGGAGAATTCATCACTTGGCATCCATCTAGTTACAGACCTGACAGTTTCACCATCGAAGAGAACGATATTGTAATCGAGAGTGCGCTCTGGAACGGTGGTGACATTAGCCATTCTCTGGATGGATATGACACTGGAACCTATAACTTCACGTTGACAGTGATGGACTCGTTTGGTCAAACAACTTCTGACGAAGTGCAAGTCGTGGTAGAAGACACGACTCTTCCTGTACTAGATTCCCCCTCGGATGTAGAGTTTACAGAAGGAGAGGAAGGTAACTTCGTCAACTGGACTGTTACCGACGTGCAAACAGGTATGTGGGAGCTTCTCGTTAACGGTACTTTGAACGAAACTGGTGCATGGTCCAGTGGTGACGAAATCTGGTTCGATGTCGATGGATTCGAAATTGGCACTCACAATCTCACTCTTCTTGTGTGGGATGAGAGTGGAAACATGGCAACTGACACGGTATTAGTTACAGTGCTCGAAGAATCCACCACAACAACTGAAACAACAACCACCACAACAACTGAAACAACAACCACCACAACAACTGAGACCACAGAAACCACGACAACGACTACAGAACCCCCGGCTCCACCTGGTCTACCCATGGATATGCTGCTTATAGCGGCTGCAGCAGGAGTAGCGATTCTGATCCTACTCGTTGTCATAATGAAACGAAAATAGCCTAACACCACAAGTGCCGGTATTCCGGCACTCCCCTTACTTTTTTGATTATGATTCTCAACCAACCCAATTGGTGGAAGGTATGCTAATACATCATATATTATAGTAAAACCTGTTTTACCATCTTATTTTTTCGGGCAGGACTTATTAGGTCCTTTTCCGCGGAGCGCGAGGTGAAAATTTGAAGCGCATATTTGCTATATTTATAGTCTCAGTATTTCTTGCGGGCTTCATTTATTCCCCTTTCACTTTGGGAATGTCAGAAGAGACGCCTCAAGGAGTACTTGGAGATGAGCAATCTGTAATCCAACATGAATCCACAGAGATACTGGAACGGCAAATTCGTGTTGCGATATACAACTCTACCAACACAACCACACCATCCTATGCAGAAGGCTATGTTCAGGCAAACTACTCAAGCATACATGATCTTTTGTTGGAAGCTGGATTTGATGTAACCAGGATCACATCTCGTGATATTGCGGATTACAAGCTACAACCGTCCCGCTATGACATTCTGGTTCTTGCGGATAATGTTCCGTTGACAAATGAAACAGACATCGTCAAGGATTTCTGGCTTGGCGGGGGAGGAATCCTAAGCTTCGATACTGCTGCATCGTATCTCTGCTATGAAGGGATCCTTCCAAGAGAAGCCGAGGGCACGGATGGATGTCCGAACTACTTTGGTTATCCATACAATTCATTCTACAATATTACAGCCCGGCATCCCGTGACACAGTCATATGAGCTTGATGACTCCATTACGATTCCCCATGACGATTGGGCGGCGTATAATTGGAGTGCTCTGCAGGAATCATCATTAGCTGATGACGTTGTACGTCTTGTTACTGTCGCTAGCGACGATAACGAAGCGTATGGTGTGGCTTGTGATCCTTTTGATATGGGTGGGAAAGTTGTTCATCTTGGTATTCCAATGGGAGATCAGTACCCAACCGACTTTGATGAGATGATAATTGATGCTGTTGAATGGATCTGTCCCACTCCCAAGGGTCGTGTTGCATTTGATTTCTCGCATCGTCCATACTACGGCATTGATTCATGGGACGCATACTGTGATTTCGCAGGGAAATACACGGAACTCAGAAACGATATTGTCAGCAGAGGTTACACATTTGATAAGTTGTATCCATCTCCTGACGGAAATCTGACAGCTGATCGGCTTGAGGCCTTCGATGTACTCATTCTTGAGGCTCCTACTCTGAATTACACCGAAGCTGAGGTCGCTGCTGTTGATTCTTGGGTTGATTCTGGTGGAGGACTGTACATTCTTTCGGATAGTTGGGGCTCAATGAACGAGGAATGTAGACACTTGCAGTATCTTATGTCATCTTACGATTTCTCCATCTATGAGAGAATGGCAGGGTTCACCGGCACGGTAAGTGAAGCAAGCAATCATCAAACGACAGAGTACTGCACATCATTGAGTTTGGTTGCTGCCGGCTTCCTGAATCTCTCAGGTGACGCTGTTTCTGTCTGGGAAGAGGGTGCTGATACATTTGCCGCTGCTGATCCCCATGGAAACGGGAGAATCTTGGTGATATCAGATATCCACTATGCTACAGACACCTACATCGATGATAGCTCAAATCGGGAATACACCTTCAATGTCATAAACTGGTTATCTTCGGATGATGCAGAAGTACTGATCTTTACAAATGAACCAGAAGGTGAATTATTCTGGACTGGGAAAAGCATCCATGCTGTTCAGACTCCTGTTGCACGGGCAGCAAACGAGCTCGGAATTAGCTTTGTGATTCACTCGGAAGCTGCTTTCTTCAATCGTTCGCTACGATCCCGGTTTTGGGATCTTGTTGTGTTTGATTGTCCTACCAGTCTAAGCGTTGGCTACATCGATGACATTGAGTGGTATGTTGAAACGGGTGGGGCGTTACTCATGAACTACTGGGGGATGTTCAATATTCCAAGTCATAGCTTATGGCCCAAGCTGGGAATTAACTACACCGGGCGCCTATACAATCCAACACCTGTGTATCCCTGGGAAGACAATCATCCTCTTTTCACAATTCCAACACAGTATAAAGCCAGCAATTATAGTGGACCTCGAGATTATGGCACAACTGGCACTCTGATGGAAGCATATGACAATGCGACCGTCTTGGCCGGTATTACTGAATCGCCAGAAGAGACTACTGCAACTCTTGTTCTTCGAAACGACGGGAAAACGCTCTATAACTCATATTTGACGGATCAGTATGCCGAGGATATTGATGATTCCACATATGAGGATCGATTGGAGCTATGGCTGAATGAACTGGCCTTCATGCTTCGACCTGAAATCGACAGCCCTTCAGATGCTGAAATAGAGTTCGGAACCACAGGTGAGAATGTTGTTTGGGATGCGGATAGCTACAAACCACGCAACTACGTGCTGGAAGAAAATGGAGTTGTGATACGGAACTGTTCTTGGAATGGGGAGCCCATCTCCTTGTCTCTTGATGGTTACGCTGTTGGAACATACAGTCTTGCAATTACAGTGATTGATGAGATTGGTGAAACAGCTTCTGATATGGTTGAAGTGACTGTTGTGGACACAACGAAGCCGACAATAGATGGGCCATCGGATATGGAATTCGTTAAAGGAGAAACCGGCAATGTTGTCAACTGGAGCATTTCAGATCTACGCCCCGCAGCATGGGAGCTTTTCATAAACGGTACATCTAATCAGACTGGTACATGGTCTGATGGTGACGAGCTATCATTCAATGTAGATAACTTTGAAGTCGGTTCTCACCATCTCGTCTTGACAGTACATGATGAAAGCGGCAACTATGCAATCGATGTAGTGATTGTAACAGTGCTGGCAGAAAGTGCTGTGACTACAACGACCACAACGACAACTTCCACAGGCACTACAACCACAACACAGCCAACCACGACAACTACGACGAATCCCACATCTACTACAGAGCCAACAGCAACCGGTTTACCCCAGAGTACGTTGATTGTACTTGCAGTATCCGGCGCGGTGATTTGCGTTTTGCTGATAGTAATTGTAAAACAGAGGTAACAGTATATTCGAGGTGTCGGGAAACCGGCACTTCTTCACTTTTTTCATCTCTATATTTGTTCAAATCCTGAGATTGTAATTTTTTCACGTAGTGTTTATTAATGGGAATTTTGAACGACCAGCTTGGTGTGAATATGAAGCGCGTCACCATATTATTAGTGATAAGTATGTTTCTTGCCGGCTTAATCTTTTCGCCAACTGCTTTTAAAGCACAAAGCGGTGCTGGCCAAGAAATACCTCTAAATACGAATCTTGGAATCCAACACGAAACAGCCAGCGTATTGCCTGGTCCAGTTCGTGTTGCACTATACAATTCAACTAACACGGTCGAGCCGGCATATGTAGCTGGTCAGGTTAGGACTAATTACTCTGCTGTCTATAATCTATTAGTCAATTCTGGATTTGATGTTACTAGAATCACATCTACTGACATTGCGAACTATGAGTTGCAGCCTTCAGCCTATGATGTTCTGGTGTTAGCTGATAATGTGCCTTTAGCCAATGAAACAGACATTGTGAAAGATTTCTGGCTAGGAGGAGGCGGAATTTTAGGTTTGGACACCGCAGCATCCTATTTCTGCTATGAAGGAATTCTTCCCAGAGAAGCTGAGGGAACAAGCGGGAATCCCGAATACTTCAACTATATCTACAATGATGTTGACAACGTAACTGCCAGACATCCGGTGACTCAATCGTATCAGATTGATGATTCGTTGTCCAAAGACTACGTTGATTTAGCTGCATATAACTGGACAGCCTTGCAAGAATCGTCTATTGCAGACGATTTGACACGTCTTACCGCTGATGATGACAATGATGAATGGGCATTCGCTGTTGCTTCTGATGCTTCGGATAGAGGCGGGAGAGTTGTCCACATTGGTATTACAATAGGAAACCTGTACCCAACTGATTTTGATGCCATGGTTGTCGATGCTGTTGAATGGATGTGTTCCCAGCCTAAGGGGCGTGTTGCTTTCGATTATTCCCATGAGCCCTACTATGGGGTGGACAATTGGGATGACTACTGTACGCTCTCAGGAAGATACGAAGAACTCAGAGATGATATCGTAAGTAGGGGATTGACATTCGATAAACTGATGCCCTCATCTGGAGGGAATCTCACAGAAGCCAGGCTTGAATCTTTCGACGTACTGATAACGGTGCTACCAGATCTGAATTACACCTCTGCAGAAGTCAATGCGGTCGAGTCGTGGGTCAGTGAAGGTGGAGGACTTTACGCACTCTCCGATAGGTGGGCTCTTAGCTTGGTCGATAATTGTCAGAATCTAGATTCTCTACTCTCATCCTTCGATGTATCGATCTATGAAACTGGTGATGGTTCCAGCGTAACTGTCTCTGATCATAGTAATCATCCCACAACGGAGGGCTGCGGCTCCATAAGTGTAACCGCTCCCGGTTTCATGAATGTGACCGGTGATGCAGAAGCTGTTTGGTGGCAAGGAGGTAATACCTATGCGGGTGCTGATACTCATGATGAAGGACGTGTAATGTTGGTTTCAGACTCCAATTTTGCTGGTGATGCATATATTGATGATAATAGCAACCGTGCGTTCACATTCAATGTCATTAACTGGCTATCATCGGATGATGCCGAGGTGCTGGTTTTCACAAATGAACCATCCGGTGAATCGTTTTGGACAGGAAAGAGCATTCATGGTCTCGAGACTCCGGTTGCCGAGGCGATGAATGAACTTGGAGTGTCCTATATGTTGCATGAAAGCATGAGCTACTTCAACCGGTCTCTTCGGGCAGGGTCTTGGAACCTAGTCGTAATCGATGCACCTTGGGGTCTTTCCTCAGGCTCCTTAGATGACCTCGAATGGTATGTCGATAATGGTGGTAGATTCTTGATGAACTACTATCACATAACCATGAATCCTAGTCATAGCCTTTGGGGCAAGCTGGGCTTCAATTATACGGGAGACTTGTCATCTCCAACGCCAGTCTATACGTGGAATAGCAATCACCCCGTTTTCAAGATCCCTCTGGAATACGGAGCAAACAACTACAGTGGACCTCGTGACTACGGTAGCACGGGGGACCTGCTACACGTCTTTGATAACGCGACTGCCCTGGCTGGAATCACGGAATCACCAGAAGAAGGAAACGCGACTCTCGTTCTCCGTAATGACGGAAAGACATTGTATGATTCGTACTTGACTGACCAGTACTCTGGCGATACGGATGATTCTACATATGAGGACAGGTTTGAGCTCTGGATGAATCAGCTAGCTTTCATGCTTAGACCTGAAATTGACAGTCCCTCAGATGTTGCTATGGAATTGGGAGATACTGGCGAAAGCGTAGTTTGGCAACCATCCAGCTACAAGCCTGCAAGCTACGTCATCAAGGACAATGGTACCAATATCGAAAGCGGTACATGGGACGGTGGAACTGTATCCCTCTCCCTCGATGATTTCGGATTAGGGACACACATCGTTACTTGTACAGCAATTGATGTCTATGGTGAGAAAGAGATGGACAAAGTAATAGTCACGGTTGAGGACACAACCGCACCGGTTCTTGATACACCCGCTGATATCGAATACACCGAAGGGGAAACCGGCAATAAAATCGAATGGACTGTTACGGATCCTCAATCAGGTACTTGGGAGCTTCTGCTCAACGGTACTTCTGATGACACAGGTGCATGGTCCAGCGGTGGCGATGTCATTTCAATTAATGTGGACAACCTCGCGTCCGGAACCTACAACTTCACCATGATTGTAGAAGATGGCAGCGGCAATTCAGCTAGTGATTTTGTTCTTGTTACTGTTGTTGAACCAACCGCTGGAGGACCATTTGGACTGCCAGAAACCATCTTTGGCATCGATACGTGGATTCTCCTAGTGGCCGCAGGTGTCATCATCCTGCTTCTGATAGTAGCGATAGCTAAGCGGTAGAATACCTCGTGGGAAGCGTCGGACAACCGGCGCTTCATCTTCTCTTTTTTCAATATACAACTCATCAAGCTTGCAGCTTAAATGCCCGAAATATGGAGGATGGCATTGGTTTCATTATGAGAAAGGGGCGAATGAAGTCTTCAATTATATGGCAATTATCTACTCATGTTTTTTTTTTGCCGAGGATGATTCGCTTATCGGACTATGCTTCTCTATTTTTCTTAACCATGCTTATATTTGGTTAATTAGCCGTAATATGAAATGTTTTTTATTAACTATTGTTAATATTGACCTGCTGATGATAATATGAAACGTTTTGCTTTCATTTTGGTAGCAAGCTTCCTTATTGCCGGCTTGTTTTTTTCTCCTAGCACCATGGAGGTTGCCGGACCTATCAATCAGGAAACTAGCCCAAACCAAAATCCAGTAACTCAACCAGAAAATGCAAGAGTTTTACCGGGAGAGGTTCGTGTTGCACTATATAACAGTACCAACTCGACCACGCCAGATTATTCATTTGGTAGCGTGATTGCAAATTATTCCGCAGTCTACGACCTCTTAGTTGATGCTGGATTTGATGTGACTAGGATAACATCCAGTGATATCGCTAATTATGAGTTACAGCCATCTGCTTACGATGTGCTGGTTCTTGCTGACAATGTTCCTCGAGAAGATGAGATCAATATCGTGAAAGATTTTTGGCTCGGAGGTGGAGGCGTACTGAGCATAGATACTGCGATCACCTATTTGACTTATGAAGGAATTCTCCCAAGAGAAACAGAGGGAACACATGGAAAACCTGATTATTTTGATTATGTCATTAACGATATTGATATTGTATACAATAGACATCCCGTAACTCAAGCGCATCAGGTTGGTGATTCACTGACCAAGCAAGATGCAGATTGGGCAATGTACAATTGGACAGCCTTACAGGGAACGTCCATAGCTGATGAATTGACACGGCTAACCGTTGACAATGACGATGCTACCTGGGCTTCGGCGGTGGCTTCTGATGCCTCTGATAGAGGTGGAAGAGTTGTTCAAATCGGTATCCCGTTGGATCCTTATTCAACCGACTATAACGAGATGATAGTTGATGCTGTAGAATGGCTGACACCACGCCCTAAGGGGCGAGTCGGTTTTGACTATTCTCACAAGCCTTACTACTCAATAGACCCATGGGACAGCTACTCTGAGTATTCAGGTAGATATGAAGAGCTAAGGGACGACATCGTTAGCAGGGGCTTTACATTAGACAAACTGCATCCATCGCCTATTGGCAACCTGACAGAGAATCGGCTGGCCTCATTCGATGTTTTAATAGCCGAGCTTCCAACGCTAAATTATACCGCGGCTGAGGTTAGTGCTGTTCAATCGTGGGTAAGTGCTGGTGGAGGCCTCTACGCAATCGCTGATCAATGGGCTGGTAGTTTGATTGACTATAGCCAGAACCAGAACTACCTATTATCGCCATATGATGTCAGTGTCTCCGATGCGGGTATAGGATCCAGCGTCTCAGTTACAGGACATGGTACGCATCCAACTGTTGAGCTTTCTAGCTCTCTGGAACCCGTTGCGGGCGGCTATGTCAATATTACTGGAAATGCAGAATCCGTCTGGTGGGAAGAAGGAGATATCTATGCTGGAGCTGATATCCATAATTCGGGACGCATTATGCTCGTTTCAGATATCAACTTCGCCCAGGATTCCTATATAGATGATGGGAGCAATCGCAGGTTCACATTCAACGTGGTGAATTGGCTATCGGCTGACGATGCCGAGGTGCTGATTCTAACTAACCAAGCATATCCAGAGAACATCTTCAGCAGCACGAGCATTCATGCCCTAGAAGCGCCAGTATCACTCGCAGCAAATGAGCTTGGAATGCCCTACATGGTTTACCAAGACGTGGCCTATTTCAATCGATCACTCTACCAGCATTCGTGGGAATTGGTTGTTATTGATGCACCATGGGGTTTCAACTCAGACTATCTTGACGATTTTGAGTGGTATGTAGATAATGGAAATAGGCTCATCATGAACTGGTATCATATGACATCTACCCCGGTTCACAGCCTCTATCCCAAACTAGGATTCAAATACTCGGGAGACTTGTCGAACCCAACCTCAGTATATCCATGGGACTATACTCATCCCGTATTCAACAGGCCGTTGGATTACGGAGCAGGACATTACAGTGGTCCTTTAGACTATGGAAGTACTGGCGATGTACTAGAGGTTTATGACAATGCTACAGCTTTGGCTGGAATAAGTGCTCCTGAGAACGGGAAGGCAACATTGGTTCTTAGAAATGACGGTAAGACCCTGTACAATTCCTACATCACAAATCAGTACACTGATGATATCGATGATTCCACATATGAGGATCGATTCGAGGTCTGGTTGAATGAGTTGGCCCTGATGTACAGGCCCTTTGTCGATGAGCCTTCGGACATTGTCATGGAATTGGGCACGACAGGTCAAGACGTTGCATGGAACCCATCCAGCTACAAACCAGATAGCTACGCAATAGAAGAAGATAGTGTGACTGTTGACAGCGGTTCATGGGGTGGTGGTTCAATCTCATACTCGCTCGATGGCTACGATGTGGGGACATATGTCTTCACTTTGGAGCTGAAAGATGCTTATGGTGAAACCACCTCGGACACTGTTGAAGTAGTGGTAGAAGATACCATATCACCATCGCTTAGTTCACCCTCAGACGTGCAATACACAGAGGGAGAATCTGGTAATTTTGTCAATTGGACTGCTACTGACCTCAACCCAGGCACATGGGAGCTCTTCGTCAACGGTAGCTCTGATGACACAGGCGTTTGGACCAGTGGAAGTGAGATTTGGATGAGTGTAGATGGATTTGATGCGGGTTTCTACAATCTCGAATTGGTAGTTGAGGATGGAAGCGGCAACTCTGCAAGTGATACCATTACCGTGACGGTTGTCGAGGACACCACCACGACGACAACTACCACAACTACCACCACTGAGCCTACGACGACCACAACGCCTCCACCCACTTCTGGACCAGCTGGATTGTCAATGCCTATTCTACTTGCTTTGATTGGTATGGCAGGTGTAATTGTTGTCCTCTTGGTAGTGATAGCAAAGAAGTAAAGCACAATGTATGAAGCGTTGGTTCGCCGGCGCTTCTTTTTCTTTATTTTTTTTTTGGAGGTTTTGGATCTCAGACCAAATCCTCAAGTATATCATGCGTTCCAAGCTTCAAATGAGGTATAGCTGAAAAATGATATGGGGAGAAAAACAAGAATGAGGGTCTGGGAGTGCTACCCAGACCGAGATTGAAACTAATCCTGGTAACCTTTCATGAATCCTTCTCGCTGGTTCCATTTCTCCTCGAGGCGCTGCATGATCTGCCACATTCTGTGCGTGTATTTCCACGCCTCGTCGAACTTGCCTTGATTCATATCGTCCATGAACTGTTCAGCAACATCATTGATCGCTCCGATGTCTTTGATGATGGTGGCATCAAACTCGTAGAGTCGATCAAGTTCGCTTTCGTCGATCTTCTCCTTCGAGCCCCACGCTGCATAACCATAGTCTGCATATCGTATCGAAGACTCGATTTTGTCACAGAGCGCAAGCATCCTGTCGAACGTCTCCCATGTCTTGCTGAGGTCATAATCTACAGCCATCATTTGCAGCTTCTCAAGGTCTTGCTCAACGAGCCGAAGCTGGTCAGCGAGAAACTCTCTTAGAACCTTGTCCGCTTGGCGACGCTCTTCTTTCTCTTGGTATCCGTGCCAGCCAGGAATATAGTGCGTTATCTTGCCTACAATACCGCCTTTGATATCTTTGGCAGCTTTTTCCCGAATACGCTTTGCTATTGGGTCGTCTGATCCGCCCATGCTAGATTATCTCCTATTTTTGATAGGCCTCGTTGTTTAACCTCCGAGGCTACGTTGAACTGCTACTGCCACTATCTACTTAAAAACTCAATGTAGATAGCTCTTGTTTGCCGGTGGCAGTAGGCTACTATGTTCTGTGATTGATTACCATAGTTGGTATTTTCTCTTAACGAATCCCTTCCAGACATCTGGCAGTTTTGCAATCACATCTTGTGAGATGCTTTCGACAGAGCTTTCAACATTGCTGAGGTCACAGTCTCCATAGAGTTCTATATTGACTGCACTTGGCTCCGTGATTGGAGCACCAATCTGGCTTACCAGGTAGCAATAGACCTGTGAAAGGTCGGGATGCTCTTCTACAACTGTTTCGACAATTTCTCTTGCTGCAACGTTGTATGTCTTCCCAACGTGTGATACTGGGTTCTTTCCTGCCGCAGCTTCGAGAGTCATTGGCCTATATGGTGTAATTAACCCATTAGCCCTGTTTCCTCTTCCAACTTGTCCATCGTCACCATGTTCTGCAGACGTACCGGTCACTGTGAGGTAGTACGTATCCTCTTCTGGCTGGTCTGCTGTGTTGACGTGAACTTCGACTTCGTGATCTGTGGTTTTTGCTGCCAGATCCAGAAGCATGTTCTTGATACCGTCCATCACATTTTCATACTCATCGGCATCCTTTGTTTCCGTGGAGATAATGGCAGCGGCAATTTGCAGGTGAATATGATCTTCCACCCTTGTTCCCATGACTTTGATGTCCTCGCCTATTTGTGGCCATTTCTCCTTTGTCTTTGGATCATTGAGCAGTCTTTCTGATTCTAGAACCAGCTCTTCTGTGTCAGAAAGGGGAGCATATGCAACACCAAAACTTGTGTCGTTTGCCCTTGGAATGTCCCGCCCAACATCGAAGTTTCCAACAAGGTCGGTGCTCCCAGCACGAATCTTGTAATCAATAATCACATCTGCATTTACATCAAGATGAGGAAGATCGTCTGTAAGCCACTCCCTCGTATGTTGGACCGAGAACTTGCCAACAGGAACCTGACGCTCATAGTCCTTGTTTACTACGTCTACCGCTCTACCGCTGAGGAGTATATAGATTGGTTCAATAACATCTCCTCCGCCAAAAACAGTATTCGATTGACCACCGACAAGGAGAACCTTATCGACATTGTGGTGCTGCACTCTTCCGAATGTGTCTAAGTAATACTGACTAAGCTTAACTGACAATTCCTCTGCGGCCTTGTCACATAACGTATCAGGGTGTCCTTTTCCTTTCCTTTCAACTATTTCGACTTGCCGTTGCGAAACGGGCTCTCCCGCGCCGCGAGTTACTCTAATATTCAACTCTTCATCACCCTATTAGTCCACTTTCACGTTTGGACAGCTTCATAAGGCTTTGCATATCTAATTCGCATAGGTAATACCAGCAGTAATATTAATTACTGAGAAGAATATGGCAGCTGAATCATATGTTGTACGATGCTGATGATTTACACAGGTTGCGGAAAGAAGCAGGCCTGACACAAGAAGATCTTGCAGAGGATGTCGGTGTGTCTCAATCGTATATTGCACGCATAGAGAATAAATCGTTGGATCCCAAGCTCAGCATAGTAAACAGGATTGTTAAGACGCTGAAACGCATACGAAGTCAAAGCTGTTCCGAAATCATGAGTAGAAACCCCGTTTCCGTAAAAGCTCGAGATTCTGTGTCTGTCGCAATTCAACTCATGCGAGAACGGGGATTCAGCCAGCTTCCAGTACTGAAGGGCACAAATACTATTGGCCTAATTACTGAACGTGACGTTATTAGAAATCTTGGTCATAATTTGGATGAATTATCGGTTGAGAGTGTTATAAGCTCTGGTGGTGTTCCGATGTTCGATGAAGAGACACCAGTTGACGCCATCATGCCGCTTTTTGACAGATATCAAGCAGTAGTTGTGCAGAAGATGGGTAGAATCACTGGCATTATAACCCGATCAGACCTTCTGCACCTCAATCGGTAGTATTTTGAGTCCAAAGATGCGCAATGCAAACGTAGAATATATTATAAACCAATAATCAAGAACTAACATGGAGTAGAACAAGTTTGGCACGAGAAATGGAGGTACTCGAGGATTTACGTGAGGGCATTGATACGTTCGTCGAACGCTGGCAGAAAATCCAACGTTCGTCAGTGAAATCGGTCCAAGCCGTGACCAACACTCTTGTGCAACTTGAGCACCTTGACGGCCCTCTTGGGAAACTGGAAGGATTCCAGGACATCCGCAAAAAGGCCAAGGGAAAACTCCTGGTCAATCTCTATGATAAACTTGTGCCAGCCTTGGAGAAGTCTATTAAGCAGTTTACACGATTGATGCAGATGTTTGAAGACTTACGCCAGAAAGTCTCAACAATTCAAACATTCAGTGAGTCGCTGCGTGGGAGCATCGAGGAGTCTCCCCAGCTGGAAGATCTGGTTGGGTTCTTGGATTTGATTATTCTGAGCATCCAAGACATCCTATCCATGTATGAATCTGAATTCCTTGTTAAGCTGACAATTTTCAAAGACCTTGAGGAATCATCTCTCGAAGTTGCGGTTGTAAGCAACTATCTAACAATCTGGCTTGCTCAACCAAACATCGAAAAACAAGCTTTGGAGAAGCAGTTAGAGGATTTGGATGAACACTTTGAACTCCTGCGAGACGTATTCGAAGGAAAGACAGGTATCCAGATTCCTGATGTATACAGGCAGACATCCACTCGATTCTGAAGGCTTACTAGGCGGTTGGAGAAATATCTTCCAGACCGCCCCGTTCTTCCTCAGCTAGGTCTCTCATACACTTGAGTTCATCGATCTCCTCTTCAAGAGATTCCTTCTTCTCTGCGTAAAGGGCTTCATTCAGGTTGCCCTTTTCAAATTGGTTCTCATAATGTTCGAGTTTTCGCTGACATAGGTTTTCTCGCATTCGTAGCTCATTCAGCCTAGCTTCTCTTTCAGCCACCAATCTTCGCAGCTCATCTTCGATCGTGTAGATTTCTTCTTCCAGTTCCGCTTTCAGGCGGTTGTAAAGCTCACTATCAATATTGCCTTCTGTGTATTCATCAACTAGATGCAACAAAGCTTGTCTTGTGGCATCTCGTTCAGCTACTAGTTCCTCAAACGCATCTCTATCTTCAGTAACTCCTAGGGTTTCTGCCAGAAATGGCGTCGTTAGGCCTTGTAAGATGAGACTCACCATGAGTGCAACAAATATGAGCGACGTTATAGTTTGGCCGAGGGTACGGTACTCCGGCACACCATATACATCAGCGGCATTGTTGAGAATGGAAACCGCAATAGCACTCAAAGCAGCACTGGCTACCCCCTTGACTCCTGCCCAGCTCACGAAAACTCTTTCTTCAATGCTCATTTTTCTATCATGTGCGGTCATCAGGAAGACCGTAGCGGGACGAGCCACGAAGATAACGAGAGCAGCTATAGCAAGACCAAGCATGATAATGTTTGGGTTGGCAAGGATAAACTGGAGGTCAACTTGGTAGCCAAGCAATATGAACACAATGACTTCAAGTCCAAAGGATACCCTGTTTGTAGTGCTGCGCATTGTTTGCTGTGGAAGGGCTCGTAGGCCCATTCTTCTGGAGTTGGCCAAGAATATTCCCGCGAACACAGCCGCAAGGGCTCCCGGATGAAATCCAAAGACCGTTAAGGTTTCACCCAATCCATAAGCGAGGAAGGGCGTTGTGGCAGTTAGGATTGAGATATTCGTTTCGCCTGTTCGCAGAATTAGTTTGCCGATAACATATGCTACAATGAGGCCAATCAGGAATCCGGCAACCATGCTGGCAATGAACTGAAAGGCTACGACAAACCACGGCTGGGCCAGTTCAACTACTACGAGTGGTTCGAATACTGTGATTACGAGTATAGCGGCTGTGGCATCATTGAATACTGCTTCGCCTTCGAGGATGGAAAAGAGCTTTCGCTTGACCGGGACCCCTCCCGTTTCAAGAACCGAGAAGAGGGCAGCTGGGTCAGTAGGAGATAGAATAGCTCCGATCAGGAATGCAGCCAGTGTAAGTGTTGGGAAAACTAGAAGTGCAGTAGTTCCTGCTATCAGTGAAGTCGCCATTACTCCCACGGTAGCAAGCAGGGCAACATTGACAATAGAGAGCCTTAGTTCTTTGAGATTCATGGTGAGGCCGGCATAGAAAATAACCGTTGCCAATGTTATCTGGGCAATGAAATCCAAGCCGATGATGTCTAGAAACCCTTCAGTTGGTATGGTCTGCCGAAGGATGATTCCACCTATAATCAATGGAATCGGATATGGGAGCCTATACTCTTCGGCTACTTTTGCCAAAGAAGCTCCTACGATAATTACTGCAGCGATCAGATACAGGTCGATCGCCACTTCTATTCACCTCACATTTCATTGATAGACTCGGCACAGGCCTTCAGATAGTCCGTGATATGCTCCAGTTCTCTAACGACTTTTCGCATGATGTAGCACACGAAGCCGGCATCCCCATTCGTTACCACGGAAATCTGCCGGCTGATAATTATATTCTCTTCATCTACCGCACGTTCTATTTTGGCAATCTGTTCAGTTCCTTCTTCTATGCTGCTAGGGTTCTCCGGGTAGTCTACCAACATCCTATGAAATACATCAATCGCTTCTCCAACTTTGTCGGAAATGGCAGAGAGTGAATCCATGTAGAGTTCTTCAAATGGTTGTTCATAGACACTATCGATTAGTATCACAATACGCTGAAATGAGCACTGGATGTTTGACATACTGGATATACTAACATGTGCATCTAGCCCAACCTCATTTGCCGGCAAGTCTGCTGCAAATCCGTAGAGCCCCATCATTTTTCTTAGCATCTTGATGAGCTCTTTCTTTCGTTCTTGCCACTCTTCAACCTCTCCTCCTTCGGGAGAGATGCAAAGCTGGGTGTGCAAAACTGTTGTTATCTCTTTCAGGAGTTCCGCGTGTTTCGTGAACGCCTTGACTATGCCTTTTTTGTCAAGATTATTCTTTTCCACCTTCCACTTCCTCCAGGCGCTTTCGCTCAGGTACGGACCATTTGAGATCTATTCGCAGGCGTACAGATTGTTTTCGAAGACCTACTTCAATTCCAGTCTCAACCGGTTCACTCAAGGGCAGCTCGATAATCCCCGATTTGAAGCTGGGCATAGGAAGTTCAAGGTCTCCTCTATCGGCTACTTGTTGAGCTATACCGCTCAATAGTTCAGCCAAAGAGGATAGCGTTTTTTCCTCTTCGTATTCGTAGTCGTCAATTCTCACGATTCCCTATCTCCGTGGTCATTCGTTCTTGTGAAGGTACAATTTGCCTTTTTAAAATGACTCTTATCATACGAATCACTTTACAGCGTTTTTCACACGGCATTCTTGCGTTCTGAATATGGCCAAATCAATTTTTGCTATGAATACCATTATGCTTAATTGGAATCGCCAAGGTCCACAATCAACCAGTACCACAATCGAGGAATGACGATGGGTGAAGAAAACGAAGATATGCTTGTCACACCTTGGGAAGTGAAAGGCAAAGTTGATTATGCTCGCCTCATCGAGGAGTTTGGAACAGAACCCATCGATGATGAATTGCGGCAGCGGCTTTTTGACTTGGCCGGAGATGATCATATCCTTCTTAGAAGAAGGCTGTTCTTCTCACATCGAGACCTCGATTGGATTCTCGACGAATATGAGAAAGGCAATGAGTTTATTCTGTATACTGGTAGAGGTCCAAGTGGTCACACCCACATAGGCCATCTGGTGCCTTGGATTTTCACCAAGTGGTTACAGGAGCGGTTCGACGTTCCACTGTATTTCCAGATTACAAACGACGAGAAGTACTTCTTCGAACAAGACCTGACATTGGATGACGTCTATCAGTTCACGTACGAAAACTCGCTTGATTTGCTTGCATTAGGATTTGATCCCGAGAAAACATTCCTCATTGATGACATCAGACACATTGACCTACTATACGAAATAGGAGCTCGAGTAGCAAAACGCATAACCTTCTCTACTGCGCGTGCTGTATACGGATTCGATAATAGCATGAATATCGGAGGTATCTGGTACCCCGCTCTTCAAGCAGTTCCTGCGTTTCTCCACTCGGAAATTGTAGGAAAGAAGACACCGTGTCTGATTCCGTGTGCTATTGACCAGGATCCTCATTGGAGAGTCGCCCGTGATGTTGCAGAGAAGATTGGTTACTACAAACCAGCATCAATTCAGAACAAATTCGTCCCTGGCTTGGGAGAAGGCGGCAAAATGTCCGCCTCTGATGAGATGTCCGCTATTTACACAACTGATGAACCGAAGAAAGCCAAGAAGAAGGTCATGAATGCATTTACTGGGGGACGTGCAAGTGCTGAGGAACAGCGGAGACTGGGAGCCAATCCCGACATCTGCTCAGTGTTCAAGTACTACACTTTCCTCTTTATTGAAGATGATAACGAGTTGGCAGAAATTGAGCGTGAATGCAGAAGCGGTGATATTCTCTGCGGTGAATGCAAACAGAGACTGGCACCAATGGTTATGGAATTTCTAGAGAAGCATCAAGCGGCACGCGAAGAAATGAGGGACCGGGTAGACGAGTTCTCAGCATCAAGACTCAGAGAGAAACTACGGAAGTAGTTTGTCTAGCTGTGCTCTGGTTACTCTTTTGTAGTAGTCTACTGCGAGAAACTCAGGTGAAGCTTTTAAGCTCAAAAAGACATAGAGTTGCTGATTGAGAAGGCTTCGTCCTCAAGATTGAACAATCAGAAGATGCATGAACATGTACGATCAGGAAGTGGGAGGAAGCGGGAAGATAATCATTGCAGTGGCCGTAGTTGTTGCAGTAACAGCGGCTGGATTTGCCTTGGTTGGATTAACGAATGTAGATAATAGCGGTAATCCAACCACAACGCCTACTCAGCCTTTACCTCTCTTCGACGATGAACCAATATACATAGCAAACAACACCGATTTCGTTCACAAGGCTCAGGAACGGGGTTGGTCAGGAACCGGAACCCAGAACGATCCCTTTGTGATAAACCATGAAAACATCCAGGATCCTGCATATTGTATCCGTATAGTGGATGTGACTGCTTACTTCGTGATACGGAATTGCGTGCTTCGGTGCTTTGAACCTGGTCAGGGCATTGGAATCTATGTAAGAAATTCAACCAATGGTGTGGTTGAGTCCTGTGATGTATCGGCAGGAGTTTCTGGGGTTGAGTTGTTCCTATCCCATAACTTCGTTATCAAGAATTGCTCTGTTTTCTCTCCTATTTTTGCTGTTAACATGAGCGGATCCCATGACAATCAGATTCTTGAAAATGATATTGAATCGGATTTTTTCGCTGTTTCCGCTATTGGTAGCAATCGGTCTCTTATTCAGAATAACACCATTCACGGTATGGATGCTGGTATCGTAGCTCAGTGGTCATGGAACTCCACGGTTCGCAACAATCGAATCGAGATGAATAACACTGGCATTGATTTACAGGTGGCTTGCCACAATTGGACACTTATCGACAACGAGGTTTCTGTTGACCGAGGTGTAGGTATTTGCATATCCGAGTCGTCGTCATTCAACAGGATTTTCGAAAATCATTTCAGTCATGTTAATGGAACAAATGCGATTGATAACGGTATGAACAACACATGGGATGACGGAATCAACTGGGGTAATTGGTGGAGTGACTACAATGGCATAGGCGTGTATCCAATCCAAGGAACAGCAGGGAGCGTTGACCATTATCCGCGAGTACTTGAGTAAATTCCTATCACGGCGTTGAATCTCTGGAAAAGAGATACTTTCTGAAAAATACGATCACCCCATCTGATTCTCGTGATGACATGACTTCTTCAGCGAACAACTGGGCATGCCTCAAATCGGTTCTGTCGGGGTGTGATTTCACCAATTGCAGATACTTATCGAAGTTGGTTTCCTCCTTGATGATGTTGGTGTGAATGAACTCTTCTACAGGGGGCGAAGGATTTCCTAGGCATGAGAAGTACCCTTTAAAGGGAATATTCTTAGCATGGCATTCTTTCGAAAAGGTGTTGAAACACTGATTTGTCCATTCCCCTGTAGGATCTACTGTAGCGTGGGTTACGAATCCAGCAACAACACAACCCTCTCCTACTCTCAGGTGTTTCAAGAAATCCTTGACTGGTTCAGCCACATCCCGAGAATGGCATGCTGAACCGATGAAAATTGCGTCATACTCGGTAAGCATCCCGTAGTCTTTGTCCTCTATCCTCTCAATTTGTACAGAATGTCCCTTACGAGAAACCCCGTCTCTCATGGCCATAGCTATTTTTTCTGTATTGCCGGTTTGACTGAAGAAGGAGATGAGTATGTTCATGTTGTTTCACAATGTTAGTGATGTCTAACGAGTCGTGATTGGTTGCCTTAAAACGGTATAGTTGAAACCAAGCTTTCCTGGGATTTGCTTTAGAAAGGCCTCCCTTTGTGTTCTTCCGTTGAAATCCCCCCAGAACACGCTCTGTATATCACCAGAATGTATAATAGATTATCACGAGACCACAGCCTAATAATGCGATTACGGAGGACACCAAGTGGCATCTGAATCACCATCAATGTTCAAGTGCCCAGTGTGCAACGCCAATGTCAAGGTCGGTCCTGATGACGTAATTATCACCTGCACGTACTGCGGTAGCACCACAACTATCGAAGGCAAAGAGGTAGGCGATCACCTGATGCAGGTTGGCGTTCCAGCAGAGAAGCGTGTTGAACGATTCCGCAAGTTTCTAGATGACAATAAGGGAATCAACACCGCTCTCGTTACCGATTCAAAAGTTGCCGAGAATACGATAATATTCGTTCCTGTATGGAGCACGAATGTAAAGGCTGATTCTTGGTACAAAGGCTACAAGACTGTACAAGTACCTGTAGAAAGACAGGAGACGTACACAGATAGCGATGGAAATCGGCGCACTCGGACACGAACGGAGTACAAAACCGGATACGTTCCGGTTCAAGACGAAATCCACACAAACACAACGGAGCGCCTGCTGGCAAGAAAAGGCGCACGGACCTATGGTCTTGAGCAATATTTGGACAAGATAGAGCTGAAGGACACGGAGCAATACAACTTCGAGAAAATCAAGGATCTGGAACCGGACATCCTGAATGCGGAAATCGGTCAAGACGAATTCGAGACTGCCATGCATGGCCGGGTAGCAGATCGCCATCGTGAACAAGCTCGGAGTGGATTGACTGAGCTGTTTGATTGTCGTACCGAGACGTCAATCTCTGGAACGACTTATCTTCAAGCACCCTTTGCACTGATTCGATACAAATTCGAAGGCGATCTCTACAAGTGTGCTATTGACGGTCACAGTGGCGATGTTGTTCTTGGCGAAATACCGATAACCAAAGCACAGCGAGCGCTCTGGACTATCGTTGGTCTCATTGGAACAGTCATAGGTGGAGCTGGTGGACAGTTTGCCTATTGGGGTTTCTTATTCGATACAACGAACTTCCTGCTCGGCGGTATTCTAGCTGCGATTGTCGGCGTTGTCATGGCCTTCTTCGGGTTTAGGACGTTACTGATGACACAAAGGGAGAAGGAGGGGTAGAAATGGCAAGATGTGCATTTTGTGATGCAGATTTCGAAGCTGGTCGTGGAGACGTTCTGCTAGTTTGTCCCTACTGTGGAACAGCTCAGACTGAGGCAGGCGCGAAGTTCGAGGAGCATTATATGATTCGGGTCCACTTTGGCCAAGCTGAGGCGCAACGGACACTTCTGGATTGGTGTTCTAAGCAATTAGGAGCTCCGCAGGACTTGCCTGTACGGGCTGATTTCTTGAAATACAAGCTGAAATTCTACCCATTCTGGATTAGCAGGATTGACGCTCATACGGAGTACTCTGGTCTTGGAAAAGATGCCCGCTTCCATGGTCCCTGGCCGCAACGGCCCGGAGCCTACAAGCATATTGATTTCTACCACAAACCAGAGTCCGGCGAATTCACTCGCAGGCACGAGATCAGTATTCCTGGTGTTCCAAATATCGATGAAGACATACGTGATTTCCCGATTCCAACTCGGGCAAAGGAGTACTTCAGTCATGCTCACGCTGAGGAGTATGATGGGGAGGTACTGCACAGCAAGGTCGATGAACCATCAGCCAAATCCAAGGCAAAGGAAATCGCTCATCAGAAGCAGACAGCTCTCATCATGGACGAAGTCGACAAAATCGAGTCACGTAATGAAAACTTGGAAGTAGGCGAGACATTTTTGATTCATGTGCCTGTTTGGAAGCTACAGTATCGTTACGGCAACAGCAAGTACGACGCCCACGTTGCTGCTGCAACCGGGTACGTGATTGAGAGCGAGTATCCCCGGTCCCGTGCTTTCAGGGCGATGGGTATCGGTTTTGGTATTTTGCTTCTCCTCGCAGGAATTGGCCTGATCTCAATGGCTTATTTCTTGAACCTCCTGATTGGAGCAGGCTATGTGTCAGGTAGCATCCTCACAGTACTGGGCCTGATGCTACTGTACAAGGGAGTCTCGAGGAAAGAGGCCAAAGAGGAACTGTAGAGAAGAACTAGGAGGGCTTCGGCCCTCTTCTTATTCTTTTTCTATGCCAGTATCGCAACTGTTTCTGTTGCATCATCAAAAACGCTGAATGGTAATGAAGATTCCCAGACTCTGGGATTTGGTGAAAGAATACCTTTCAAGAGCTCCGAATCTGTCTGACCCAAACCTACCCGAATGCGTTCAGAAGCGAGAGCTTTCTTGACTCCCTCTCTAGCAATCCATGGACCCAGAGTATTGTTGCGAGCATTGCTTGAAGAGTGGAAAATCGTGATGTGGGCCTTTACCCCATTGGCTAGAAGATATCTGTATGCTGAGTATCGGGCATGATCAGCATAGAGCGAAGATTTCGCATCGGAAGCCGGCCTCCTATCACCCTCAAGAGAATATCCTTGGTCTGTACCTGATGGTTTTGTATCCATTCTCAGATAGTCAACCGTGGGTTCTCCTGGGCGCAGAAGGATTGTGAACTTGTCGGTAAAGAGAGTTGAAGAGAATACAGCTCTTCCGTTTACTATGGGTTTTTCTGCTAGCTCAAGTACAGTGTGGTTGATGAAAGCATCAATCGTGGCCTTATAGGCTCCTCTCGTGGTGATGATTCTACGGTTTTTGATTTTGCCTAGGAGACCAACGGCCATGAGACGGGCAGCTTGATCAAGAGAGTAGTCATATTCGAGCAGTTGCCAAACCCCTTGCGCGGCCGGGATATCCTTTTGGGTGATAGCTTCTGCAACTCTGCTGATTTGTGGATCAGATATGACTTCAAGGGAATCTACAGATACTTCTGCTCCTGAAGGCAATTGCCCGGGATTAGTAAGGAGATTAGTTGGAGGAAGTCCGTTGCTTGTTATCTGCAATGCCACCGGAGAAACGCTTAGGGCGATCTGCTGGATTTTCTCAACAGTTTCAGACGGTTCCATCCTTCTAGCATCGAGAGGGACCTTCAGCTGGTATAGGCGGCGTCGCATTGAGAGAATGGCGTTTTTGGCAAGTCCTCCCCAGCACTCGGGGTGGTCAAAAAGAGAAAGATGCTCAGAAGGAGAAGAAGACGCCAGAATACTAGCTGTGACGGTAGGGTATCTGCTTGACTCAATAAGGATGCCTGGTGGAGTGAAAAGACTGGTAGATTCTCTACCTTCCACAGGCTCAATTTGAATCTGTGTTTGCAGTGTCTTACCGGTTGACATACGGATTCCTCCTTGTTGGGGTAGACCTACACTAATTCAATGAACAACTATTCTATTTGCCTTCTGTAACCTGTTTCTCTATGTAAACAAACAAAGAGCGAGAGGAGGGGGTTGACCGAAAGTATTATGCCAGTATTATGTCTCGGAAAGCTTTAATCGTGGGAAGGTCTATCTTATTGTCAGGCGGGTCTATTATGAGTGAAGATAGCTCAAAGGCTAACTGGGTCAAAGAACAGGTCGCATCGTACCTAGATCTTCTGGATATGAAGCATTCGTGGAATGATGATAAACGAGAGTTTGAGCTCCTTTTCAAAGAACGGAAGGACAACCTCCCGGCTAGCCCAATGGTCACGGAAGAAGAGGACCATTTCCGTTACAAAATCAAGGTATTGCTAAGCGAAAAATGGGTTCAGGTTTATTGCGATGTGTATCCACTTAACAAAATACCTGAGGAAAAGAAAACCGAGATACTTCTGGATCTTTTAGGAGCGAATAGGAAGTATGCAGAAGTCTGCTTTGACTACGATGAAAAACGGCAAATCATCGGCTCCTCGCAGGAGATGATGGTACAAGGACTGAACTTCGATGCGTTCAGGGAGGAATTTCTTGCTGTACCCTGGGCTGTAAAGAGATTCTGGGCTGAAATCGCCAAGAAACATGACTTGGAATAGGCGGTAGTTTCTCAGATCGTCTCTTTTACCCTAATGAGAAGCTCCTGATAGAGTTTTTCAGGATCTTCCACCGATTGAAAACCTCCAGTGTATATTTCTCCTCGCCCGCCTCCTTTACCTTCCAATGAATCAACGATATCCCCCATGTAGACACAAGCTTCTTCTAGTCCCACCGACCGAACGACTAGGTATGAAGTTTCACCTGGTGAGAAGAGCAGTACGAGAGCTGGTTCATCACGTTCAAGATTTAGAGCCGCCTCTCGAAGCGCCTTTGTATCGAAGCCGGGTAGCGAATCGTGATAGATGGTGACATCATCAGCTGTATGAATTCGAACGGAATGATCTATTCCCGATTTGATTTTCTCTAACATCTTTTCATGATTTGCCTGCAGAACTGAATACTTGTCCAAGATATGTCCGAGTTGCTCCATCTCAAATGGAACCTGCTCCGTTCTTGTGAGTGCAAGATTATACGTCTTTGTGAGTTCTTCGATGGCATTGGACCCTGTCAGAAATGCAATTTCTGTTCTGTTATTGGATGAAGTATAATCTACAATCTTGAAGACTTCGATTTCTTCTGTGTTTCTTACATGTGTCCCCGAACATGCAGACTCATCATGACTTCCAATACTGACAACTCGAAGCTTTTCGTGTTTCTCTAAGGCACCTTCTCTTGCCCTTGTGCCTTCATCCACTTCCTTTGATTCAACCAGTTCTGTAGTCACTTCGAGCCCTTTTTCGATAAGCTGTTGCACTCGCCTTTCAGCTGCGAGCAAATCTTGGTGTTCAATCTCCGATCCTTGGAGTGTCAAGTTCGCTTTCTTTCCATCGATCCACAACTCGCATACGCTGAGGCTGGGGGACCTCTGTAACAACTGAGAAACAAAGAGGTGCTCTGCAGTGTGATTCTTCATCATTGAGTATCTCCAATTCCAATCAATGACCAAGATGTATTGCTTGTCTACAGCAGGCACTTGATTTGCAATCAGGACAGTTTGGGTTCCTTCTAATTTGGTATCGAAAAACTGGATTTCTGCCGTATCTCCAGTCAATAGCCCTCTGTCTCCAGCCTGCCCTCCACTAGCTGGACGTGCAACCGGCTTATCGATTGTGATTTCAGCTACTTCGTTTTTTTCAATAACACTGAGAACAGTTACTTCAAATTCAGTTTGGTACGGATTGCTCCAGTACAGAGGAGTGTTTTCCATGCTAATCACCAGAGGTATCTCTCATAAAATACCGTGCATATTCGAATCTAACGGAAGCCTAGACCACTGATTAATTCAGCCATGATGAACAAAAACTTCATTTTGGGCTGAATCATCTTCGTACTGCCCGTTTCTGGGTAAATCAAATCGGTTAGAAGCGGTATGTTGTTTGGGGATGTGTATGAAGGTGTATGTCACTGGTAAAGTCTTTACCGCTTTTGACTAAACATTATCTGAAAGCTAATTACCCGCAATTAACGTGATAAACATTAAACAGAGCCGAGCCCTTCCCATTGAGTTCATATGGATTCATCCAATACGACAGAAAATGCTCTATGTATATTTCGCAGAGGCGTAACTCATAAAACAGCATACATACTCGAAGGTAACGGAAGGCACGGAGAAGAGAATCGATGTTTGATTTCCTTGATAAGATTCTGAATAGAGATCCGATGGATCGTGCGAAGAAACATGTCGATCGGGCAATAGAGGAATGGGAACACAATTATCCTGATTATGCTAGCACCGAATACGAAAAGGCAGCTAATCTCTTTCTTGAAGCTGATGAGATTGATTTTGCTATCAAGTATTTTCGTGAAGCAGCATATTGTTCTTTAGAAATGGATAATCATAAACGAGTTGGCCAACTAAAGCAAACGGCCGCTAGAGTCCTTCTACGTGACATGAGATATGATGAAGCGGCTGTTCTCTATTCGGAGACTTCTGATCATTTCAACCGTGCTGGAGAAGCCAAAGATTCTGGTCGAACAATATCCATGGCCATTCTTTGCCGTCTCTTATCCCGGAATTTTGATGCAGCTGTAAACCTTCTGAGAAAAGCTGAAAAAAGAATCCCACCAAAGCTCGCTTCTAATCTGTCCTCGTTTGGATTAGCGCGGCTCTGTGTTTCTGTGCTTTTCGAAGGAGAAAGCGCTGAACATGATGATTTTTCTCGTATTTTGAAGAAATCATCGCTGGCCAAGGAGGAAAAGAACGCAGTACAATCCCTCTCTAGTTCATTCAAGTTTGCCAGTGCTACTGATTTGATACTTGAGTGGGCAGGGCCTGCTCAAAGAGAAGTTAGGGCAAAACAGGAGCTAGAATTTGAGCTTCATTACACCTGTCCAGTTCCAGTGAGGGTAACTGATTACAGCTTCTCCCTATCCAATAGTCTCCGCCTTTCAAACGAACCTGAGATAGAACGTGCACCTTCCCAACAGGAATCATGGCTTCTCAGAGTGAAGCCAACTCTGAGTGGTGATGGATCCCTTGGTCCGGTGAGAATGACTTTGGAAGGAGAAGATGTTCTAGTCCATAAACGAAGCAATCAGATTTCATTCAGAATTGCACCAGCCCCACCCGATTTACAAATCGATGTGCGCCCCCGTAAAATATCGTGCGGCCTAGATGAAGAAGTGGTGTTCGATATAACTCTCAATAATCAAGGATCTGGTCCTGCCAATGACATTGACTTGGTTTTTGAGACTTCACCTGGAGTTGAGGTATCAGTTGGAGGAGATAGCAAATCAATCAATTTTGTTGGTGTGGGCGAGCAAATGAGATTCCAACTCTATCTGCGGGGTGTAGTTGAGGGGACACAGAAGGCTTCAGTAATCGCTCGGGATAGCGATGGAGAAGAACTGGCTTCTGAGGAACTCCAAGTTTTCGTGGAATAACGCTACGATTACGAAGAAAGTTGCTCTCTTCTTCGGCGTCGTTCTATCTCCTCTCGGATGTTAAGACAGGCACCCATTACTTCTTGGATGGTCTCTTCTTCTTCGAAGTCTTCAAGAAGCTCGTCTGCTTTGTCAAGATTGTTCTCGGTGAGAGCCTCACTAAATGATAGGAGTGTCTTCAACCAGACCCACCTTGTCTTGTCTATGATCCGACGTGCTTTCTTTATTTCTTCACGAGCTTCATCCATGCGCTCAATAGTCGCAAATCCCATTGCGGCAAGGGATAAATCAATGACAGCCCTTTCGGCTTTACCTTCGTCTAGGGCTTTCTTTGCTGCTTTTTTGTAGAGGTTGCCCATGTTCTTTGCGCATGTAAGGAAGTACTCCTTGTTACCGAGTTTGTGGCAGGCAAATGCCGCCCAGAGATATGCTTGTGCAGCGGTTTCAGTCATTCTTTCTAAAAGCGCCTCTTTGGCCGCATTCTCATATAGCGTAAGAGCCGTATCATGTTCACTAATTTGTCTGTACTGAGTTGCTGCTTCAAAATAGCCTTGAGCTGCAGATCTATGATCATCCCTTTCCAAGCTTGCTTCTGCATAAATGTGGTAATTCTCAGCTGAATTGCGAGTCATTTCTTCGACTCGATCAAGATAGCATACTGCGGCCTGTTCGTATTGGTTGGCTGCCTGGTAAAACTTCTCGACTTCTACAAACTCTCCGGCTAGCCGTTCCCACTGGCTACAATCTTGTTCCATATCATTCTAACCCCGCTGGGTGGGCTCTCTTAGGTTGTGGCAAGAGCCAATTCTCGTTATCATCCATACTTGAGTAATAGAAATATCTTGTGTCGACGAACCATTTCGATGGAAACAAAACATTATTCTACCACCATGAATCAGGTGTATTGAACCTGCATACTCCTTCCTTCGAGAATATTCCCGCCGATTCTATGATTTGCGCAATTCTTGGAGGATTTCTGTGGCTCTCTCAGTGTTTATCTTTCCTTCCTTCACTAGGATATCTGCTACTTTCTGAATTTCTTCACCTGAAGCTCCTGCTGTAGCTGCAACATTTCTTGCGTGCAAAGCCATATGTCCTTCTTGTATGCCTTCTGATGCCAGAGCTCGCAAGGCAGCAAGATTCTGAGCGAGTCCTACACTGGCAACTACTTCTGCCAGTTCATCTGCGGTATCCACACCCAGAATATCAACGCATGCCCTAGCAACAGGATGCACTTTTGTGGCTCCACCAACAAGACCGACCGCGAGTGGCAGTTCAATTGACCCAATTAGGTTCCCATCCTTACCTTTCTCGTACTTGGTAAGGCTGCTATAGCCTCCTATTGCTGCGTAGCTGTGTGCTCCAGATTCGATTGCTCGGAAATCATTTCCAGTTGCTATTATTACTGCGTCTATTCCATTCATGACGCCCTTGTTGTGAGTTGCACATCTGTAGGGATCTGCTTCTGCAAACGCCCAAGCATCAAGAATTCCATCGACAACTTGTTCTCCACCTAGCTCTTCTGCATCGAATTTCGCACTAGCATGGACGAGTCGTCTATCTGCAAGATTTGAAAGGATTCGTAAAAGCACTTGTCCGCCCGTGATTTCTTCAATTAGTGGAGCGACTGCTTCAGCCATTGTGTTGACAGCATTTGCTCCCATGGCATCCTTAGTGTCCACCAAGAGCTCGGCAATCATCATGGGCCCCCGTCGAGTATGAATGACTCGTGTCCGAAGGTCCTTGGCGCCTCCACCTAGTTTGACAAGAATCGGGTCTTGTTCATTTGCAAGCTCGAGTATTTCATCCTTAGCATTCAGAACGTCAATGCTCGCAGAATGAGGGGCAGGAACCTTGACCGCTTGAATCTGAGCAATCATCATTGAGTCTCGCTGTACTGCTTTGAAACCACCATGGATTCTGGCAATCTTGGCAGCATGACTTGCTGCAGCAACTACTGAGGGCTCTTCGATTGCCATTGGAACTAGGTAATCGGTGCCGTTGATTTTGAAGTTCGTTGCGATTCCCAAAGGCAGTGTCATAGAGCCAATGACATTTTCAATCATGTGATCTAGAATTCCCATCTCAATTTGTCCTGGGTTGATCAATGGGCCAAGTGTTTCTTCATCAAGGCCGGTCAACTGCATGAGCTTGTCGATTCTCTTCTCTCGGGGGAGATTGTAGAAGCCAGATAACCTCGAATCTTTGACCATACTCAAGAACACCAAATAAGAATCAGCAGTTGGATACTTAATAAGACTGCTGGGGGCGGAAGCATACGTTCTAATGAATGATGCTTCGTTACACTTAAGACAACTCGCATATTGCCTCCCAAATGGTAGTTATCGATGTCCGGAGATAGAGACTTCAGTGATGTTATTTCCGCTTTAGCAATAAAGAGAGGCTTCTTCTGGGGACCATCCCCCGAAATATACGGTGGAAGCTCCGGATTCTATGATTTGGGGCCGCTAGGTAAACTTCTCAAAAATCGCCTTGAGCGAGTAATTAGGAAGGAATTTGTCAAGGCTGATTTCTGGGAAATCGAGAGCCCAACGGTAGCTCCTCGAGAGGTATGGGAAGCTTCGGGACACTTGGAAGGCTTCATCGACCCCATAGTAACCTGTGATAAATGCGGACAAACCTATCGAGCTGATACCCTTATCAAGCAGGAAGCTCCTGATGTGAAAGTCGAAGCCATGAGTCTTGAAGACATGTCTAATACCATTCAAGAGCTTGAAATAGAATGTCCTTCTTGTTCAGGCTCGTTTGGAGAGGTTGAATCATACAATCTTATGCTCAAAACGAGGTTAGGATTAGATCAAGAGGCTTATTTGCGGCCAGAAACGGCAACAACGACCTATCTCCTATTCAAGCGGCTCATGACGTTCTTCAGGGACAAACTGCCTGCATCAGTATTCCAGATTGGCAAAGCCTATAGAAACGAGATTTCACCTCGTCAAGGTCTTCTGAGACTCAGAGAGTTCACTCAAGTGGAAGGTCAGATTTTCATAACAGATGAAGATGAAGAAGACTGGCCTGATTACGAAACCATCAAACAAGTAGAGATGCCTTTGCTTTCTGCTGAGGCCCAGCTTGAGAAAGAAGATGCCGAGGTATCGATGACTGAAGTTGGAGATGCCAAAGAAAACGACCACTTTGAAACTGAAGCTTATGCCTGGTGCGTATATCTAGCATATGAGATATTTAGCGGCATGGGTTTCACTGATTCGAATATGAGACTGCGTCAACATCTACCTGATGAACGTGCTCACTATGCAAAGGATGCTTGGGATGTGGAAATCCACACTGATAGCTTTGGCTGGATTGAGTGCTGTGGTGTTCATGATCGAGGAGATTACGATTTGAAGCGCCATCAGGAATACTCCGGCGAAAGTATGACTGTGAATGTGGGTGACAAGAAGGTCGTGCCAAATGTACTTGAGATTGCTTTCGGTGTTGAACGACCCCTTTACTGTCTTATTGACAACGCCTACAGAAAAGATGAGAAACGTGTATGGCTTAAATTTGAGCCCGAAGTTGCACCGGTTCAAGTAGCTGTATTTCCCTTGATGAGCAAAGATAAGCTGATGAAACCTGCTAGAGAAATCTACGAAGATATCTCTGAGAGCGGTTTGATCTGTCAGTTCGACTACAGCGGCTCAATAGGCCGAAGATATCGGCGGCAGGATGAGATTGGTACTCCATTTTGTATTACCATAGATTATGATACACTTGAAGATAGAACCGTCACAATACGAGAAATTGAAAGCATGAAACAGATTCGCAGACACAAGGATGAGCTAGTATCAGTTCTTACAGACTTGGTTAAAGGGAGAAAGGACTTCCAGGTGTTGCTTGAGCGAGAGAACTAATTCCTACTTGAGGACACCATATTTCCGAGCTTCTGGGAAGAATTCGCGAACATTTTCCTCGAGTAGTGACTTCTGTACAATCACGCCTTTTCGACGCAAGGTCATCTGAATATCTTCAGCAACTTGAGCTGCTGTTTTATCTTTAACATCGAATGTCTGTACCCCTTGCCCCTGCTTTTTGAGTTCTACCGCATCTCCTTCCCTTGTCATCGAGTATCTGGTTCCTGCTATTCTCAATGTTATTCACCATCAATAGTCCGATATACGAAACATTGTAACTTATCTCTATCGCTCGTTAATACTACACCTGATTTTTGGAATTTGAAAAAGAAGAAAAAAGAGATAAGGTATGTAGCTAAGAATCTGCTTGAGGATGTTCGATGAGTGAGGATGTAGAGCCAAAAAAAGAGACCAGAGCAGAAATCGATAGAATATTGGTTGCCGTGGATGGGTCAGAGCACTCAGACAAGGCTGTCAAGTACGCTTGCTCAATAGGGCCTAATATGAACGCAGAGGTAATTCTCCTTCACGTCGTGCCTATGCTTGTATCCGCAACCCCTTATCATGATACGGTTTCAGATCAACCCTTTCTGGCGCTGCAGAAGGTCGGTGAGGATATATTGACAAAGGCCAAAAATCTCGCTTCTAACCTCGATTGCGAGGTCACTGATCTCATTGACCATGGTGATCCTGCGAGTCGTATTATAGAAATCGCAGAAGAGAAAAACGCTGATCTTATCATAATGGGTTCACGAGGTTTGAGTGGTCTTAAGAGGCTCTTTGTTGGCTCAATAAGTGACAAGGTTACTAACCACGCGAAATGTCCTGTTATGCTGGTACGCTGACGAATTTGATGAGGAAACCTTGGACCACCTCCTCGATTCCAGGGTTGTGTTATCATGGCTGGGGTTACCGTCGATATAGGTACATCCAAAATAGTGGTTCGACTGACTAGGTCTGGAACCCCCCCTCCTATTGCTGAGCGGGTTCTTCCGAACCCTCAATCATTTGCTGGTTCTGACATCATATCCCGTGCAAGATACGCTGTTGCATCTTCTTCTCAGGCAAAGAAACTTCGAGCTGTTACTGTCGAGGCAATTGACTCAGCCATACATGACATGCTTCATTATCAAACTCTCGGACGGGAGGAACTGGGCGAGGTCGTGGTAGTTGGCAATACGGTGATGCATCATCTTTTTCATGGCTTAGAACTGGATTCCCTCCTCAGCCATCCCTACACTCCTAGTTCTCGTCGTGTCATCGAAACTTTTGCTCCTACTGCAGGTTTACCGTCTGCGGGCAGCGTTCCGTGCTATTCCCCTGCTGTAATAGCGGCATTTGTCGGATCTGATGCCTCTGCCAACCTAGCTTCTTCAGAGGTCTGGGAATATACGGAACCAGTTCTGATTCTTGATATTGGTGTGAATACAGAAATCCTACTTTGGGATGGAGAGAAATTGTGGGTTGCTTCAGTTGCATCTGGTCCCGCCTTTGAAGGTATGTCTTTTGCTTGTGGTGTAGAAGCTGGGAATGGTGCAATTGATACAGTATCAATCGACAAAGAGGCTGACGAGATTAACTACAATGTTATCGGCGGCGGAAAGGCTTCGGGCATTTGTGGTTCTGGTGTTGTTTCTTTGCTTTCTGAGATGTTAGAAACCAACTTACTCCTGAAAACAGGATCCATCAACCGAGAATTGGATAGCACTCGAATCAAAAGCTCTGGTTCCGTAAGGTACTTCGAAATGGCAGAGAAGAACCAAGACTCTTCTGAATGCGATATCTACCTAACCCAACCTGAAATCCGAGATTTACAACTTGCTAAATCAGCGATAGCAGCGGGTATCTATGCAGTTATGCGGGAATGCGAAACCTCCGTATCAAGTGTTGCAGAGGTTCACGTTACAGGTTCTTTTGGGTCTTCTTTGGATTTCGAAGCTGCGAAGAATATTGGTATGCTTCCTGCCTTCGAAAATTCATACCACGTGGCAAAAGCCGATGGGCCGAGTATGGGCGCAGCGAAGATTCTCTGTGAACCTAGAATAAAGGAAAGATGTCACCAATTGACATTGGATGCACATTATGTCGATCTTGAACATAACCGCTTCTTCAATCGAGCTTTCCCAGTAACCAGACTCTTCCAACCTTGGAGCTCGCTAATGGTGAATATGAACGAAAGGTGAGCTCACCTTTCGGACCATATCTCTGCGTTGCTACTTTTTGTCCAAATGGGCTTTTATCGCATCTGCGAGCTCTTTGGTTTGTTTCTTTTCGGTATCGGTAGCTCGTCCGCGAACTCGGACAACCGGCTCCAAGATATCATATCTAAGGTCTTTGAGTTGTTTCTTGGTCTTTCGAACACCGCCTCCGCCCCAGCCGTAGGTGCCAAAGAGGCCGATTGGTCGTTTTGGCAGTCTCTTCCCTTCCATTTCATTCAGGAATGACCATATCGGTGGAAATGGGAAGGCATCATACGTTGGCAAGCCTAGGACCAGTACTCCTGCTCTCATCGTATCAACAAGGATTCTGCTCATATCCGAATATGAGGCATTATGCATCTTGACTTCGACATCGCGCTCAAGTAATTCCTTCTTCAGCTTGACCGCCAACCTCTGTGTGTAACCATACATGCTTCCATAGACAATTGCGACATGATCCTCCAATTCAGGCCTTGTCCATTCATCATATTTCTGAATGATCCACTCTGGATTCTCTTTGTACACGGGGCCATGGCTTGGTGCAATCACGTCAATTTCGATTCCAAGATCCTTAATCTTGTCAATTCCTCGTTGTACGAATTTCAAATAGCTCGTAATAATCGATGAAAGGTATCTTCTGCTTTCTTCCTCTACCGCATCCAGATTCCATTCTGAGTCGAACAGCTTCCCGTTCAGTGCACCATATGCTCCGAAGGCATCACAGGGGAATAGCACCTTGCTTTCTTTCAGATAGGTCACCATAGTTTCTGGCCAATGAAGAAATGGTGCTTCCACGAACTGAAGCGTTTTACTTCCAAGAGACAATTCCTCCAGATCTTCAACAGTTCTTTCCTCCAAATCCACGTCGTAGAACGACTTCTGCATATCAGAGGCCCTTTCTGTGTAGATCATCACTACATCGGGTGCCACCTCAGCCAATTCGGGCAGAGCACCAGTGTGATCCGGCTCCATGTGATTCATGATAACGTAATCTATTTCTGATGGGTCCACAACTTCTTTGATGTTGTCAAGCCATTCTTCTGCCCATGGTTCTTTTACTAGGTCAATGACTGCAATTTTTTCATCAACAATCAAATAGCTGTTGTAGGAAACTCCGTATGGAATCTCCCATAGGTTTTCAAAAAGCTCGGTGTGATGATCGTCCACACCCACATAATGCACTCCATCTACAATCTCTCTATGCATTTTCTAAGGCCACCTTCTCAAGCTGTTGGTGTGATGGTGGAAATGAGCGATAAAAGCTCTCCCCTATGTGATGAAATGGAGTGTTTTGCCTTTTCTTGTTGATTCCACTGATTCACATTACCCTTAGCAAGGTTTTTCTATAGCTGAATTGACTTCTGAAAAGTGTGAGTGAGAACTTTGGTTAAGACAGATACTTTTCGGGGTAAGGATTACTTAACAATACTTGATTACTCCAAAGAGGAAATCGAAACCCTCTTGGATGTTGCACTTGACTTGAAGCGTAGGTATGCCTTGGGCGAACCGCATAGGCTACTTAGTGACAAGAGCCTCTTCATGATTTTCTACAATAGCAGCCTTAGGACCAGAAACTCCTTCGAAGCTGGGATGACTCAGCTTGGCGGTCATGCTCATTTTCTTGATACCGACAAAATCTATGCACCTGCAATGGAAGGAGATGAGAAGGCCTATTCTACTGAACGAGTCTCCGATGTAGCTCGCGTGCTTTCACGGATGGGCGATGGCATTGCCATTCGATGCTATGGAGATCCGGTTGGCTGGAATTATGGAAAAGCAAACAAGATGTTAGAAAACTTCGCTTATTGGTCAGACACGCCTATACTCAACATGGAAGATGACGTCTACCACCCATGTCAGGGTCTGGCTGATGTACTGACTGTGAAAGAGAAGTTTGGTGGATTCGATGATGTCAAGTTCGTGATGAGTTGGGCCTATTCGCCTTCGGTTCACAAACCGCTTGCAGTCCCTCAGAGCGCTATTATTGCTGCGACTAAGATGGGAATGGATACAGTGCTTGCTCATCCGAAGGGAATGGAGCTGGATGACAAGATTATCAAGGAATGCGAGGTAATGGCTGAGGAAAACGATTCGAGTTTCGATATCCAATATGACATGGAAGAGGCCTTTGAAGGTGCAGATGTTGTGTATCCAAAGGCTTGGACCTGCAAGGAGTACATCCCGCCATTCAATGATAAGGTTGAACTAGAGAAATCACAGAAAGTCTTCGACAAGAACAAGCATTGGATCTGCGATGAAGAAATGATGGAGATTGCAGGACCAAATGCTAAGTACATGCATTGCCTGCCTGCAGATAGAGGCTTTGAAGTTTCCAACTCGGTTATTGATGGACCTCAGTCTGTTGTATTTGATCAAGCAGAAAACAGATTGCATGGTCAGAAGGCTGTAATGGCACTCACAATGAGATAGCTTTCTTCATCAATTCCCTTGAGCCAAATCATAGACAGGCCTTCTCAGGCCTGTTCTTCTCTTTTTTTCAAGAACGAGGATCTGCGCGAATCTTTTTGTCGAAAGAGTTTTTTGTCAACCTATTCAAAGTCTCTTGTATTTCGTGGAGGGAAAAGAAATGGAGTTGATAAAGAGAATCCTATTACTGCTGGGGGTTCTTGGCGTTGTTCTTGGTGGTAGTTATGCGGTATGGCATTGTTACATGTCGCTGCCTATCAATTACGGCTCACTGCAGATTGAATTCATGATGGTTGATGAAGCAGACGCTGATTCTATCTATGACACTTCCGAAACCTTCACACTTACGCTATGCTACAATAGATTTGAGAAACAAGATACGGATAAGCATCTTGAATTTGCGTATAGCCTTCCCGATGAATGGATATCAAACCAGAGCGAAGCTAAATTGCTAATTCATCTGTTCAACAATTCCATCGACCAAGGAGATTACTCTGTCCGACACTATATGGTGCAAAAAGTGGGAGACCGCGAGATTGTGTTTTTTATAGTGGGAATTGTGGAGGAGAGCTGGGGACTTGCACCGATTGCTGAATCATTTACTCTATCCATATGGGAAGAAGGAACTGGTCCTCACCCTGAAATCGAAGCATGAGATATGAACTCCTCTTTTGGTCTTTTCACTTCTGACCCCAAAAGACGCTTAGACCAGAATAGGCTTTTTCTACACCTATTTCGGAAAAGAGGGCATCCAGATGATTCAGTATTTGCTGTCCCTCGATGATTCCCAGTTCGGGAAAGAACTCGATAGCTGATATTTTGATAAACTGTTCAAGGTTTGGTTGCTTGGATTCAGCAACAGACACTAAGGGTGCCATTATGTGCAGAATCCCCCCTTCTTTCAAAACTCGATGGCATTCTTCTAAGACAAACGGCAATCTGTCAATTGAGGGTGTGTCGTCTATCCACACTTCGTCAAAACGGGAATATCCAATAGCCATATCTTCAGCTGTTCCTTCAACGACTTTCAGATTAATTCCCTTTGTATCAATGGAACTTGGATCGCCCAATGTGTATACAGATTCTGCTTTCGTTTTTTGTACAAGGACTTCAAGCAACTTGACGTCTTTACTGGTAAATCGTTTTACTGGAATAAGAAGTACACGTAACGAATTTTTTGTCTGTTTGGGTCTGACAAAGCCAGCCCCAAATTCCTCCCTCAGGGAGTAGCGATAATCCACATAGAAGTGAAGAACAGCTTCAACAGATTTCTTGAAGATTTCTCGAAGCTCGTTTTCACCTCTGGGAGTAAGACTGTAGATACGCCGATCTGGACCATGGGGGCCTGGAACCAACCTGCTTTGAATCAATCCTATGCTCTCCATGTCATGCAACCAGCGATACAATGTACTAAGCTTCAGCTTACTAGATGAATCTCTGATGACCTCTAGCAGTTCGTAGCCATGAGATGGTTTTTCATCCAATGCTAGGAGCACTCTCTCCTGCATAGATGATGTATTTGGACTCATCTAGACCTATCTCGAGGATATTCTCGTCAGTAATTACTATAATATGTGGGTTCAGCGTAACGTCAGGTGATTTCTCAAAAGAAGTAACAGAATGAACCTATATGCATTCTCACATACAGCTTAGGGTACATTTCTGCTTATCAATTCATGTTGTTTTCTATGGTCTGGCCAAGAGAAGCTGCTTACAGCTTTTCTCTCTATCTGCCTTGGAGGGCGCCCATTTGGGCGTCACTCCTACCCACCATCACGTTGTTTATGTTATTATTGAACATTACCCGATGTAAACGTAATTAATTAACATTTCTGTGTACTTTGGTTGTTTCTCTTTCAGCTATCCTCATTCTCACGTATAGCTTCTCAATCATTTCGACTTATTTTGTACATCTCAACAGCTATCTCAGAATCCTTTGGGGATTTGATCCGAATTTTCGACTCGGTTAGGAGATAGAAATGCAATGATGAATAATAGACGAAAAGCAGTAGGCCTCACAATGGCTTTGGCTTTCTTGTTTATGGCGGTTTCACCTGCCATGATAAGCGCTGAAACAGGGACATCTGATTGGTCCAAAGCCGGACCTTATATTGACAAGGTTGTCTTCGATGTGATTCAGTCTCAGGATCAAACCGTTGTAGCCCTACTGGATGGTGAACTTGACCTCATAGGATCACAGGTTGATCCTAGCTTCCTGCCACAACTTGAAGAGGCGGAGAATATCGAAATCGCAGATGTATTGCGAAACGGTTATGGTTACGTTACTCTGAATACGAGGAAATATCCTCTGAACGAAACTGCCCTTAGGCGAGCCATAGCATTTGGGTTGGACAAACAGGCAATATCTGATGACATCTGGGACGGTCTTTCTGTACCACAGGACTCTCCTGTACCGCAGGTGAATCCCTTTTCCATTGAAGATCAGATGACCTACCATTACTACGAAGCAAACATAGAGAAAGGCAACGATTTGCTTGATGCCGCCGGTTTCCTAGATACTGATGATGACGGATTCAGAGAAGCACCTAATGGTGAAGATTTCGATATTCTTGTCGAATGTGCACAGTCTTCTGAGATTGCGATTGAGGTGGGCCAGAAAGTGGCTGATGCTCTCGAAGCACTGAGCGTCGAAGCCGAATCAGTTCCAACCGACTTCTATGAGTATCTCAACCGACTGTATTACCACGGTGACTATGATATCGTGTTTCTCGGCTCAAACTTCAACGATTTTGATGTCGATTGGCTAGCCTATGAATTCTGGTCTGAATACACTGATGAGCCATTATGGAACTTCGCGAATTTCGCGAACGATAGCTATGATGGGTGGAGAGACCAGTTACTTCATGCAACAGAATACGACGATGTCTACGAAGCAGCGATAGAAATGCAGAGAATACTGACATATCAGGTGCCGTATATCATCTGCTATGAGAACATTGTCCTGTCTGCCTATCGGACAGATAGATTTGAAGGTTTCATCAATGATGTCAGTGATGGAGTTCCCGGTTGGTGGACCAACATGAAGGTTCACTTGAAAGACTCCGAAGGTGGACCTTACGGAGGTACCTTCACCTGGAGTAACTCCCTAGACATAGATACCTTCAACCTGATGGTTACCTCGAGTCAGTACTCTGTCAACATCCTTCAGATGATGTACGATAAGCTAATCGATGTCGATCCTGAGGGGCATGATGTACCTGATTTGGCAGAATCTTGGATTGTGGAAACACATGAAGATAATGCGGATATTCCTGATGGACATACTCGAATAACGTTCAATATGCTCCAGAATGCAACATGGACCGACGGAAATCCAATAACTGCTGAGGATGCAGCCTTTACCCTGAACTACTACCGTGACTCCCCAGGCAATCCATCTGGATCTGGTTTAGACGAGATGACGGCCGCCTATGCTCCAACGCCATACACTCTGGAAGTGGAATTCAGTACTGAGTCGTACTGGCATCTGCATAGTGTCGCTTACAAGAACATTATTCCGAAGCATGTGTTCGAGGACATAGGTCTGCAAGGTTGGAACGAATACAGCCCGGAACCTCCATCTGATGCTATGGTGACATCAGGTCCATTCAATGTCTCAGAGTATGTCGCAGGCGAGTTCACAGAACTCAGCTATAACCCGCTTTACTTCCACCGCTTGGATAGGCCAACCGATGGTGACATGACAACACCGGGAGCAACTCCTACCAATCTAACACTCGCACTAGTGGCGGGTGCAGTTGGTGCCGCCGTTGTTATTCTTATCGGCGGATACGTGCTGATGCGGCAGAGATAATCAATCCTATACTACTGGGAGGAACGCAAGATTCCTCCCTCTTCTTTTTTTGACCAATGAACTGGATTTGATTCCTTGTACAACGTGTTGGTGTCTCTCCTGTCTATTGGCACCTATATGCAGGAGCACGATTAGATTCTGAGACTAGTATGCGTAGAATGTGAGGTTTACATTATTTCTTTGCTATTGTATCATGAAAATCCAAGTCGATGTGTCACCAATGATGCAATGGAAAGCAACAAAGAAGGTCGAAACCGATTCTACTGAAGAGACGAATGCATCAGAGGAAACGGAGATTAATTTGAAGCAGAGCATTACTGAGTTTTGGCTATCTCGCAAGGAGAGAACGAAACCCACTATGAATTGAGAATTTTTTGCTTGGTTTTTCACGACATGAAGATTTAAGGGCGGATTAGTTCACAATTTCAGTATGAGTCTTTACGGTCGCGACCTGCTCTGCACGCAGGACTGGAGTATTGATGAGATAGAGAAGACCTTGGATTTGGCCAAGGAGATGAAAGCCAAGCGTTTTGACCACAGGCTGAAAAATTGTTTGGATAGACGCACGTTTTTCATGATGTTCTATAATCCGAGCGTCCGTACACGGCAGTCATTCGAGTGTGCGGCAACCGAACTAGGGGGACATGCCCAGTTCCTGACACCAAAGACAATGCGTCTGAAGACTGAGAAATCAGCAGGTGAAACGGTTCAAGATGCAGCTACTGTGATGAGCCGGTATGCAGCAGCAATTGGTGTTCGTATTCTTGAAACAGCAATCTCAGAATATAGCCAGGGCCATGAATTGCTGGAGGAATATGCGAAATATGCCGATGTGCCAATCATAAGCATGGCACACGATAGATTCCACCCCTGCCAAGGACTAGCTGATGTCATGGGTATGAGGGAGCATGCAGGCGAGGATCTCAAAGGAAAGAAGATACTACAGGTCTGGGGGAAGGGTGCCCTGGTCAGGTCATGGTGCTCGGTTCAGGAAAGCATCCTAATTAATAGCCGACTTGGCCTGGATGTCACGTTGGCTCGTCCAGAAGGATATGATCTTGATCCTGAGGTCATGAAATGGTGCGAAGAGAATGCAGAAGAAGCAGATTCGAATTTTGTAGTTACTGATGAACTTGAAGAGGCATACAAGGATGCAGATTTTGTCTACTCGCGCAATTGGATGTCTCCAAAATTCTATGATCGTGTGAACAAGCATGGTGTGGAAAAAGCCAAGGAGCTGGAAATAGAACAAGCAGCTCAGTTTGATGAATGGATCTGCGATAGCGAGAAGATGGAACTAACCAATGACGCATTCTTCACCCATTGCGGTCCAGTTGACAGAAATGCAGAAGTTACAGACGAAGTCGTTGATGGTCCTAAGTCCATTGTCTACGATGTTGCAGAAAACCGCCTTCATGTTCAGAAGGCACTAATGGCCCTGACAATGGCACTGAAAGAATAAAGCTTGGGGACAAAGAGGGTATTTCCCTCTTCCTTTCCTCATGCATGAAGCGATCCGAAGCTGGATTTACAGCCAATAACCTGGCTGATGATAGAAATCGTAGAGATCTGTTTCATATTCTCTTGTAACTGGTTCTGCGGGGTTGTATTCTGGGCTGTTCTCAATTTGCTTCTTCGTCAGATCCACTTCAATTTCACCTTCAAGCCACTCGATTTCTGAGACCCAGTCCGGCGATACGATGACTTCTTTTCCAGTTATCCACCTTCCAATGTCTACAAGGAGATACCTAATAACCCAGTCTTTTTCGTCTACGAAGAAATCCTTCACCGAACCGATGCAATCATCTTCGCATTCGACTTCGTATCCAGTGACTTCTTCAGCACTTCGCAGATTGGCTTCACCCTCTTCAGTTTCTTCACGCAGTTCCTTTCGCTGCGCAATATCTGCAGTCGGTGATACAATTGGATATGGTCCGTAGATTTGTGCCCCCGATGGCATGAACTGTGACCATTGGTAATGCTGATGCAATTCGCTGAGTTTCTCTCGAGACACAGGCTTAGCAAAATCAATCTCGGGTCGGCTCTTTATGTCCTCCTTTGAGATATCTGTAGTGATTTGCTTCTCCTCCCAATTGGGCTTGTGAAGAGCTTCTGTGGCCACAATGAAGCGCTCTCCTAGCAACCAATCACCAGACTCCACAACAGCATATTTCACCTTCCAATTGTTGTCCTGGAAGTATATGTCATGAATCTCACCCATCTTCTCGTCTTGGGCAAATACTTCAAAATCGATGAGTTTGCTATACTTGTCTAGCATGAAATACCTCCGATATTTTCTTGTGAATCATAAGTTGTTTTCTATACGCCGTAATTAGATAAACTACTGGAATCAATCGTTTTTCTTTCTGTCCAGATACTACACATATATAGCTCATTCTTAACGATATTAAATATTTGGTATCAGAGCTCCAATTAGAAAATGCTCTCTTCCGCGCAACATCTCATATCTGCTCGAATTCGAGCATTCATAGTTGGTTATTTCGCGCGATTCAGGGGTGATTAGATGATATCCCAGTAAGATGTATATACTCAAAATCACCTAAATGACTGAACCGCCGGGAGGAAAAGATTGTTTGGCGCAAAGGAGTGCTGGATTATCAAGAGTGTATAAGTTCAATCGTCTCTATACATTTCTAGAGGTGGATGTTTTCAATTCTCCAACCGTTGGATAATTGGCTCTCTTCATTGTGCTAACGTGGGCGCTTGGTCGGCGCCCACACCTTATCAACTCAAGTCTTCCCAGCGTAAACACCGGATGAAATGACCAGGTTCAACTTCTCGATAGTCAGGTACCGTGGTGCTACATTCATCAATAGCGAATTCACAACGAGGATGGAACGGGCACCCAGAGGGAATGTTTGCTGGATCTGGAGGGTTGCCTTGTATTCCCCGTAGACGCGGCCTTTCTTTGCCCTTTTTCATTTGCATCATAGCTATTCTTGGGTAGGATGCCATCAACCCTCTCGTGTATGGATGGTCAGGCTCATGGAACATCTGTACCGCCTCTCCAAGCTCCATGATTTTTCCAGCATACATGACAGCCACTCGATTTGCCAAATCAGCTATGACACCGGCATCGTGACTAATTAGCAGCGTTGAAACATCGAATTCGTCACGAATCATCTCAAGCACATTGAGTATCTGTCTCTGAATAGTTACATCAAGTGCTGAAGTTGGCTCGTCTGCAATTACCAGATATGGCCCAGAGATTATTGACATGGCAATGAGTATTCTTTGGGATTCTCCGCCGCTAAAACTACCCGGGTCCAGTACAAAGCGTGTTCCTGAATCAGCTAACTGCACAAGATCAAGATATTCAAGAACTTTCCTTTTCAGTTCAAGGAGTCTTACATCTTCCTTGTGAATTTCAACCGGTTCACCTGTTTGCATACCAACACTATACTGTGGATTGAGAGCATGCCCAAGTCCTTGAGGTATAAGTGAAATCTCCCCACCGCGAATCTCGACCAATTCTTCTTCAGGGAGAGCAGTCAGCTCTTTGCCTCTGAAGACTACTTTTCCATGAACGCCCGCTCTCTCATTTCCTTTGTCATCAAATCTTTCCCGTAAACCGGGCGTGCTGGATGCACCTGCTTCGAATCTTGCTATCTTCTCAAAAAGACCTAGTATAGCCAGAGCAAGTGATGACTTCCCACAACCACTTTCGCCCAGGAGACCCAAGCATTCACCTTCATTCACTTCGAAAGATACATCATCGACTGCGCGGATGAGACCTTCTTTGGAAGGATAGTATGCTCTTAGATTTTCAACCCGCAAAAGTGCATCTTCTTCGGACACATTGCCCACCATAGACACCAAAACCAACACTACTGCCATTAAAACGCTATTGAACTGGGTATTGCCAGTTTCTTCTTGGTACCGATGAGTTAATCAGTTATCGACAGGACTGAATCTGAACAAGGTGAAACGGTGAATGTCAAAATCCAAAGTTTTCTTCACAGATCGAAAAGCGACTTCTGATTACAACATGTTAGACAAACTTGAGCACATATATCGTTCTTTGGGGCTTGGAGATGCCATTGAAGAAGGAAGCAAAGTCATGGTGAAGACACACTTCGGACAATATGGCAATACCAATTACATCCGACCTGCATATGTCCGGAAAGTAGTTGATTTGGTTCGGGAAAGTGGGGGAATCCCGTTTGTGGCAGAAACCTGTGGTCTCGGATATGGAACTTCGGGCATTTATGGTGGCAGAACGACAGCTGTCGAGTATCTCGGTATGGCTATGAAAAACGGCTATAGCCCTGCTACAGTTGGGGCACCCATGATTATGGCTGATGGATACTGGGGAACAGATATTCGCATGGTTGATATAGATGGCGAGTTCGTCGAAGACGTGGATGTTGCAGCAGCACTATTCGATACTGATGTCGTGATTGTTCTCACCCACGCTAAAGGTCATGGGCTGAGTGGCATTGGCGGCACCCTGAAAAACCTTGGAATTGGGCTGGTTGGCAAGCGAGGAAAGGCTATGATGCATAACATGGGTGACGTATCTATAGACCCTGAGAAATGCCTTGGTCCTGAATGCGGGGAGTGTATAGAGGTCTGTCCAGTCCGATGTATATCAATGGAAGATGAAACGGCAGTCATAGACTCTGCTCAGTGTATCTGGTGTGTCCACTGCCGATCTGTATGTTCTAATGTGGTTGAAGCTAAGGCTATCAACGTAACTTGGCGACCAAATCCTGAACAATCTCCAAGATTCGTTGAGAATGCAATGGGCGTTATTGATTCAGTTGGGCGCGACAAGTTCTACTATATCAATCTCGCAATCGATATATCCGATAAGTGTGATTGCTGGAATGTAGGTGCGCCACTTCTGGTTCATGACATTGGCATATTCGCCTCTCGAGACCCTGTAGCCATCGATCAAGCCAGTCTTGATGCAATCAATGACGCGGAGCCGAATCCAGAATCAGAAGCAGCTGATTTAGAGTGTGGCGAACCCAAGTTTGCACACGTGCATGAGTGCAGAGAAGATGATACGGGAGAGCTTTTGCGGCTTGCAGAAATCCAGCTTTCTCATGCAGAGAAAATTGAGCTTGGCTCAAGAGACTACGAGCTGGAGACACTAGAGAAAGAGGAATCTGATGATTGAACGCATGAGCTGCGTCTTGGCTTCCTTAGAACTTCGGTAGATTCTCATATCTGTGGCAGAAAATCCAGTATTCCGGCTCCACTTCTCGGTATTCTGGAACTTGCTCCTTGCATATGCTCTTCGCATACTGACAACGAGGATGAAAAGGGCAACCTGATGGGAGATTTGTCATATCCGGGGGTTCGCCAGGGATACCCCGGATACGCATTCCCCTCTCTCTGATTCGTCGCATCATTTTGAGTGGCGGATTGCTCATGATGAATGCGCGAGTGAAAGGATGTCCCGGTGTTTTTAGAACTCTTTTCGCGTTTCCAAATTCCATGATCCTTCCAGCTGACATCACAGCTACCCTATCACTGGTATCAGCAATCACTCCTTGATCATTACTGATGAGCAGCATAGAAAGGTCGAGTTCCTTTCTTGCTAGTCTGAGAGCTTCAAGAATCCGATTCTGAATGCCAACGTCTACTGCAGTTGTTGGTTCGTCCGCAATCAGTAACGAGGGCTTAGTCACAAGTGCCATCGCTATGAGAATACGTTGATCCTCTCCAACAGAAAACTCGCTTGGCTTGAGGTTCTTCCGTACATCAGGATCAGCCAACTCCACGAGATCTAGAACCTCAAGTACTCGCTTTGCTACTTCCCATTCGAACAGGACTTCATCTTCATCATGAGTCCAGAGCGCTTCTGCAGTTTGGAGCTCAATTTGTGTGTACGGATTCATTGACTTTCTTGTGCCCTGAGGAACGTAGGTGATATCATCCCCTCGAACCTCTCTGTAATCCTTGTCATTTAGCCCCACAAGGTCTTCTCCCTTGAACCAAATGTGGCCTTCTACTCCTGGGAGGTCCCGCCCTACCTCTTCCGAAGTGATACCTTTCTTTCTTGCTTCATCTCTTATCTTCCATAGCTTCTTGTTCTCTTCGTGGCCGGATGTAGATGCATAGTATCTGGAAAATCGATCAAAAATACCAAGAATTGCAAGAGCAACAGAGGTTTTTCCTGCGGCTGATTCACCAAACAGTCCAACCGCTTCACCTGGTTTGATTCCAAAGGATACATCGTTTACAGCTTTGACTAGCCCCCGTTTCGAAGTATAGTACGCTTTCAGATTCTCTACTTCGAGAATGTAATTATCATCTTCATCTGGCATGGCAGTAAAAGATTGTGTTGAATCCATAAAAGCTGTAGTGCTAACGCATTATCCTTTGTCAGCTTGAGGCTTCTAGAAGGTTAACACAAACTCCTTCTGTCTGTTTTCAAGCTCAGAGTAGTTTAAGTCACCTTTGTAGCGGATCATCAATTTCTTCACCACAAAGAGCCCCAAACCAAGGCCTTTTTTGCTGGGTGCAAATTCGTCAAAAAGTGTGAGTTTTACTTTCTTTGGTAGCCTCGGACAGTTATCTCTAAAGTAGAGGAGAACAATCGAATTGGCTTCCTTCGAAGCGATTTCTACTATCGGCTTAGTAGAGGAACAGTGTTCTACGCTATTCTCTATGAGGCTTACGAATACCTGTTCAACAAGCTCATCTGCTCGAATGGTAATGTAATCCACCTGGGTATAGTCAACCACAAATTCAGCATCTGCTAACATGTCTTCTACTAGCGAAACAGAACGCTCTCTTGCATTCTTCAGGTTTATGGGCTTGAACTGTTTCTCTTGTTCATCTCGCAATTCAGCCAATTCTTTGACCCGATTAAGGATATCTGCGATTCTTGCAGCCAACTCGGATGCCGAATGTATGCTTGGAAGAATTTCCGATTCTGAGTCTTCTTTCATTTCAAAAATATCGAGGTAGAAAAACAGGGCTTGAAGAAGATTCCCCCCTTCATGACTTCAGAGGTAGAGATAGAAATCACTCTCATCCCTGGCTGCTGCAATCTCTCTTGTTTGTCTTTCGACTTTCTTCTGCAGTACAAGGTGTTGATTACGACTGTAGGTTGAGACCATTCCTATTAGCATGAATGTCAAGGCTTCAGTTCCGAGAGCAAGTGCTACCAGATGCTTGAATTTTGTCAGCCCTCTGCTTGAACCTGTACTAATGATGGCCAGTAGTACAAGGGAGAAGGTCATACCAATAGCGAGATTCATCGGGGTTTGGTCATATGCTATCTTGAGCAGGTGTTTCAGGAGCACCGCGATCGCCAATATCATATCTATTCCTGTCGCAACTACATCTAGAGCTGTTACTCCAGAATCATTGGCTAACAATGGCAAATCGAAGAGTAGAAAAGCGATTAGTAATCCAGCAAATGGAACTGATCCGAGCGTCAAGAGCAAAATGACGCTTTCCTGATTTCTAATTAGGCTTTCTTTGTTGGTGAAAACTTGGACAAAATGGGCAGTCACAGGTGCAAAAATCATGATATACGCCAGCCAGTGACTGTTTGCGATTGAGACTGGGAAATACATTGAAAATGATGTCGTTGGATATGTCAGAGAGAAAAGCAATGATATAATGATAATGTCAATGCTGGTGAGGGACACGATATAGTCTCGGAATCTCCTCTTCTGGGAATACAACATCAGTCCAAATGCAGCCATAAGCGCACGTGCACTGACTAGATACCCACAAGCAAAGTCAGCCATGAATTGAACATTGAAGGCTTGAGATTGCGATTCGAATCTCCAACCTGTAAATGAACGACACTTGAGATAAGTGATGGTACAAAAAGTACAACCATTATCCATTCGGATTTTGAAATCTCTGGTGCTCAACAGACATGTTTTGGTTGACTCGCCTGCAAATTTTCTTTTTGTTCGTTAGGCCATTCTACTCTTTTCTTTAAGAGGGTTTATCCTGATGACCTTTCCCCCAACTCTGCTATGAATCGGTTCTATTTGAGTAAACATGGGATTAATATCCTCAGAGAGCATACGACTGTTTATGCATCGTAGGCTTGCCCTCCTCTTACTCATAACAACAATTTTCTTCCAAATAACGCCCAATCATAGTCACGCTACCCATGCTTCCTGCCCACATTTCGTAGCTCAGGAGGAAACGATTCATCGACATTGGAGAATGAATATCATACTCGTCAATTACGAATCAGATATCCTGAATATAGACCTAATTTTACAGAATCTGCCTAGTGAAAGGATACACATGGTGGACGAGTTGACTATCAACTATACTATTGAATATTCGTTTGTATATGCTAGTGAGGACTATTCCAATCAGCTCCTCTCCGTAGTTGATAACAATTCGATAAACGGTTCTGATACAGGAACAACCATCAACGAAACAAAGCTAGAATACCAGAAGCAACATCCTGAGGAGCCGCAGCGAATCTTCTACCCCCGTGCTGGCAAATCCATTGATGCATACGCGGTTGAGGATTGGCTCTTGGAACACCCTCTGGTAGAACAGCCTGAACTAGGCTACAATTTCTATCTTCTCAATTTCTCGGCTCTCGATGCAGAGGATCATAGCGTTGAGCATTGGTATGATTACCAGGATGTCGACCCCGATACTGGTGAACACATGGACTGGTTCAGACTGGAATGGGATAATGAACTGAATCCGCCTGTAGCTTTTCAGTACGCAGGCTTTGGAGGGCGAAGCGATTTGTACGTGCTAGATCCTTCTGCCAATCAGTGGTACCTGCGATGGGCTAGGATATGGTGGGGTACAGAACCATACAACGATGCCCCAGAATACTGCACGAAGGACTTGGAGGATAAAGTTTCGGAAGTTGATGTTGCTACACAATCTGGAATCGATGATTTATCAGAATACCTTGGTAGCTACATGCATGATGTAGTCGCCTACCTACATTTTCCATTGCAACACAGTCCAGCAAAATACGCTTACAAGGGAACCCTGGAAGCTATCGTTTTTTCACTTGACACTGATAATGGCGTTCCCGTTGATAGCGTTGAATGGGTAACGAACGCAGAGATGCAGAAATCACACCTTGAAGAGTTTCTCCCATTCGTTGAGTGGGAGACTAACGTCAGTTACCTTGATATCAATGACTATCCAGAGTGGAATGAGACCTTCTGGAACCATGCTGAAGTCGTTGACGGGGAAACTATCGTAGACGGGTCTGCAATGTTCTACGATATCTATCAGAATCACAGGTACAAATACGTGGACGTTTTTTCCGAGCAAATCAACGTATTCGGTGTGGTTTTCATCAAGAAAAAAATGGTAATGCATGCGTACGGACGAGAGTACACCGGTCTTGGCGGAGGTGGACAAACCGCTATATGGAAATCTTGGGAGAGATATTATCGCCCTAATGGAGTTACACCGCGCGAGGGGGTGTCCGGAGTTCAGTTGCACGAAACCATGCATGCTGTTGGTTTCGGTCATACGTGGAGTCATGACCATTATGCTGGCGATTTCTCCTATAGTCCGATGGGGTATTTCGGTATGCATAACGGAACTTCAGTATTCGATCAGAATTGGGTACAGAGCACATACTTAGATCAAATGGAATGGGAGCACTGGAATCGCTTTGTAAACATCAGCGATTTAATCCCCGACAATCCCCGACCCGAGACTATTGAAGCCAAAGAGAAAACACTTGGTTGTTTCGAAGAGGCTCGAGAATTGTACAACTCGATGAACTGGTCGGCCTGTTTTACGACCCTTGAGAATGCAGATGCTTGGACTACTCGATTGATGTATTCTATCTTTGACACAGAAGCTCCTGAGTTTGTGGACTGGGGAATCGATACTCTTGAGGAGCCGGAAGGAGGAAGGGAAGTTTGGGCTGTCGTTCACGATGATCTTTCCGGAGTAGAACAAGTGATTGCGCATATTATTGCTGATGGCGAGACTGAATACGAATATGAGTGCGTGGAAATTGACAATAGGTGGGAAGCAGAGATTCCACCGTTGGCTTTCAGCGACAAACTGGTTATCTATCTTGAAGCAACAGATTTGGGACTGAATACTGCTCAGACTCAAGAAATCCAATATGTGCCCGAAGGATTTGCAATGCTGGAATTCCTGTCTAGGCACCCATATATTCCGATTGGCACTTTTGCAGTCGTGGCTATTGCCGCTTTCATATATCGACGCAGAGTGCAGTGATGTTGTGGTTTCACTCCCACCGCTGGAGAGGATGGTTTCGATAAATCGAACGGAAAGTGAACAATAGGTGTTAAATAACGGACCGCTCACTTCTCTAACTCGAAGGCAGTGTATTGTAGACCATACCAGAGGTCTCCAAATACAGCCAGGAATATAATAGAACGGAGAGGTATTGTTTGCTATCCAAGAAATGTATCTGTTCCCTAGCTGTAATTCTTCCATTGTTCATAGGATTCTTCTTATCGACTCCAGCATCGATCGGTATTAATGCGGACATTCCCGGTGGATCTACGGTGGAATTAGAGAATGGGGACTCGGTGCATGTTGGACCGGATGAAGTTCTGCGAAAATATGAGGTATCTTCCGTTCCAACGCAGGTGACTGGATCCGGTACTGCTTTGAACGGTTCTGAATATGGCAACCGAACTGATACTTTCAACGACGAAACCATGGATTATGATTCTGACAGTGGCGATACTACCACATCCAATCTGAGTGTTCCCCTTGGAGAGGAATGGGAGTCGTATCGAGTGGATGCTGATATTACGGATATCACGGAAAATCGTACATGGGTGGAGAATTCTGGATTCGATGATTCCTCGACATGGAACTACACATATCATAATGAACCAAAGACCTATCCAAATAGTACTGAGGACAATGAATTCATTTCTGAATGGGATTCAGATGGGGACGAATATGGTGGCGGGTGTAGCTTCTTCCAAATCGAAGGATATCGCTATGATACAGGTGACCAATGGGGAGATTGGTATGACCCCGGTGACAAGGCATATACTACTCAGAACATCTCAATAAATCGAGGTGAAATAACCTGGGCCGGAATTTCCCTCGATTACTATGCTGATTGTGTAGGTTGGAGTGGATATATGACAGGTTTCTTTGAGTTATTTGTATCCATAGGTGACCCTGATAATGGTGGTTCCTATTTGTGGTCTAAGCAGTTTGATGCAATCGATGATGACAATGTATGGTTCCCTACAGATATGATTGCCACCGATGCATCATCACTGAACCTTCCAAATCTCAGTATCTGGGCGGGGCTTAGAGTAACTCAATTGGAGTGGTATAGAAGCTCCAGCAGCTACAATGACATCATCCCGCAAGGACGGCTCGATAACATAGTTATCTACATAAAATCTAAGGCTATTCCTGGTGACATTAACCTGAAAATGAATGGAGAAACTGTATCGAATGTCCTGGATGGTGGTGATCCTGTTTACGGACTGGGAACAGCATCATATTCCCCCGTAACGCCGTGGAACCAGGGTGCTGCCTATGCGAACTTTTCTTGGACGCCATCTCCTAATCCTCCCGATCCGAATTTTGATATCAATGTTCAAATTGATGCAGCGGTTACAGCTTATGCCCGCAGATACAATGTGTCAACCATATATGACGCTGAGAATTTCTTAGTGGGAGACAGCTATTCGGTTGAAAATGCGAGTGATGTTAACTGGCAGACCAATTTCTATGCGGCTGTACCCGGAGGCTATGCGTCAAATTACTTCTTCAACATCTCTCTCCCACAAAACAGAGATATCAACTACGTGGCACAACCAACAGACCGAACAACAAATCTCTCCCTCGGCTGGCATTACGGAGACCCCGGCGACGGTTTGGTGAATGTATCCGCCTACGAAGTCACCGTAGACTACCAGAATGGATTCTGGTTACTAAAGGGTTCATCTCCTAATATGATTCAGAATCTCGAAGTGTGGAATCAAGCGCTTTCCCAGTGGTCTAGAACCGAGGTATTCCGAGCAAATAATGATACTAGATTTAGGGCCACAGTACCTGCCTCCTATGAGAATAACATAGTCAACTACAGCATCTATGCGCCTAACGGCAGCATATGGACGAGTCTGCAAGCTACAGTAGATAGCAACGGTTACGCAATATCTGACTATGTGAATTTTGACCCGTATAATGCCTCCGTTGGGAGTTGGGAAGTACAAGCCACGGTGGTTGATTCTGTCCCAGGTGATGTTATTAGAAATGTGGGCTTCTACAGAAGGGAATTCTCAATCAAGCATTCAACAGATATCAGCGTGAAGTATCCAGTTGGTTCAGACGATACTTGGACTAAGAATGTATCTTACGGGGACCCTGTTCTACTTCAATTCAGAATACAAGATGCGGATAATGGGGACCTTCTTCCCGGCGGTGAAATGACCTACTCTTGGGCTGCTGGTTCTGGATCGCTGAATGATATGGGAACCGGTGAGTATTCGGTCACTTTGAATACGAGCCAAGTGACGAGTAGAGGTGCATATCCAGTCAGTCTAGAATGGTCTGATGATTTCTATGATACTATTTCAACAGTCTTTACAGTCAACGCAATTTTCGATACTGAGCTCCTTTCTTCTGATGCACCTGGGATTGATATCCCCAGAGGGTACGTTGGTCAGATAAATCTCTATTATGAAGATGAAGAATCCAATCCCATATCTGGAGCAACGATAATAGCAAATTGGTCCCATGACGGATGGTCAGTAGAAGAAGAAGCTGAAGCTGGATATTACACTATCAACCTAGAAACTGATGATAGCCCTCTAGATACCTATCGACTGGAAATCACTGCTTCTCAAGACTACTGTGAGAGCCGAACGATTAGCCTTTCGGTCCAAGTGAGAGAGTTATTCACTTCAGCAATTCCTTCTACTAGCCAAGTTTCTCTTCCTGTTGGATATCAGAGTTCCTTAACTATAACATATCGAGATACTGATCATGACCAGCCTATCACAGGTGCTGCTGATGCAATCAGTTGTAATTGGTCCGAGATTCATTCAGCTGGCGAAGAGAACTACACCGTGGTCGAGACTTCACCTTGCAAGTATGAGGTAACACTATTCTCTGAAGACTCTGACGTTTTGGACTCTTACGACGTAGTTTTCAATGTCGAAAGGTACGCTACTCAGAATCACACATTTACAATCACAGTAGAATTAAGGACGCATCTGACCTCCCTATACTTAGATAATCCAATAGAGCCAACTCCATATACTGGTGAAATTGAAGCCTACGTTGTGTATTAT